>QIAK01000170.1 GCA_003225515.1 Acidobacteriota bacterium
TGGCATGAACGGCGGTCGCCCACAGAAATTCCGGTTCGCTCCGCGCATGTCTCGTCATCAGGGCGCGCACGTAACGCAGTGATCCCACTCTGCGAGTCCATTCCAAGGCGCGGTTGAGAAACGGCATGAAACGGCGATTCACCGAAACCATGTTCGGCGTGCCTGTCGTACGAGCTGCATCGAGCAGCGCTTTAGCTTCTGCAAGCGTGGCGCCCAGAGGCTTCTCTAGAACGCATGGAATTCCCAGGGTGAGCAGCTTGATGCCTAACTCAGAAATTCTCTCCACCGGGACGACGGCGATGCAGCCGTCCAACTTGTGGCGCTGCAACATTTCGTCGAAGTTCTGGTAAGAATTCGCGAAACCATATTGTCGGCAAAAAAGCTGTGCACGCTCCATATTGAGGTCGCACGCCGCGGCCAATTCAATCTCGTTAGGATGCGCAGCCTTGTAGCGAGCCAAAGGAATCGCATGGCCGCTCTCGGAATGTTCGCCGCAACCAATCAGCCCAAGTCGGATCATAACGATTGCGAAACTTTAATCATGAGAGGATCCGATCGGCACGGCAGCGGTTACGACAGCATCTTCGATAATGCCTTTTCGGCCGCGTACCAGGTATAAAGATCCGCCCACAAGAAGCGTGAGACCCGAAAAGAGCAACACCGTCCCCCGCCGGTCCGCCGGAGCGGCGAATATCAGTAACAAGCTCAACAATCCAATGCAGCATATCGTCCGGCTCAGAAAGCGAAACACCGGCGCCGTGAAGTCTGGAGAGTCCTTCAATTCGTTGGCGACGTCCACGGGCGTATTCAGATTCTTGAAAAGTTTTGCGCGAGCAGGCGTATCGCCGCGATCGAATAGCATGCTGAGAAAGAAAGTCCCGAACGACGCCGGGATGATGTATGCCACCTGCTGCATGAGCGACCAGTGATAATGAAATGCGCCCAGGATTCCGAGAATGAGTCCGATGGCGAACGACGCGAGCCCTGACCACGGCGGCGTGCGCCGCACCGCTAAGCCAAGCAAGGCTGGCGGTCCGTATGCCAACGACATAAGAGTATTGAACGTGAGCATGATCTGAAACACGCTCTGGCCGCTGCCCGCCATGATGGCAGCGATAACGGTCGTTGCGCCACCGATCAGAAATGTAGTCACCCATCCTGCAACCAGTAATTCACGATCTCCTGCATTCTTTCTGAGCAATGCCTGATACAGGTCCTTGGAGAGAATTGCCGATTTGAGATTAAATTGCGCCGACAAGTTTGCCATGGTGGCGCTGAACATCGCGGCCAGCATAACGCCGATCAGCCCGTGCGGAAGCAATGTCAAGCTGGCAACCGCGTACGCGCCCTCGCTGGGATTGGCCAGCGAAGGCCATACGGTGCGCAGGTCAGGATAGATCACCCGCATCGCCATTGGAGGTATGAACCACAGGAACGCGCCCACGAAGAACAAACCGCAGCACAGTAAAGCCACTTTGCGAGCCGAGCGTTCGTTGTCGACACTGAAATAACGTTGCGCCATCGCGCTTGTGTTGTATCCAAAGGAGACCATGATGGTCCAGGACACAAGGTAGAGCCATCCGAACTCGCCAGTAAAGTGCAGAGTCTTGGCTTCAGGGGGCAACGAATTCCACAGGCCGGTTACTCCGCCAACGCGGGCGAGTGAAATGATGCCAAGCACCAGGCAAAACGGCATCAGGATCGAAGCTTGCAGAAAATCGCTGACCACCACCGCCCAAAGTCCGCCCAAAACGCAATAGAACACAATGAGCGCGCCCGCGCCAAGGATGGTCCACGTTACGGGGAAACCACATGCGGATGAGACAAACAGACTCAGGCCATATAACGTGCTGGCACTGGTGAAAAGTTGAAAAATGATTGTGGTCCACGAGAACGTCTGGTGAGTAGCAACATTAAAGCGGCCGGACAGGTACTCCATGACCGTAGTGATCCGGCTACGGCGCCAGCGCTGGGCGAAGATGAAATATCCGAGAAGAAAACTTAAAGCATTGCCAATGTACAATCCCGTCGCTGCGATTCCCGCGCGGTAAGCGACTCCCGCAGCGCCGGTGAACGTCCACGCGCTGAAACCAGACATGAAGCAACTCAGGCCCGCAACCAGCCAGGGCACGCGGCTTCCACCACGAAAAAATTCCGCGGCGCCGCGATTGAAACGCACTACGTAAAGTCCCACCAGCACCATCAGCAGCGCATACAGGCCAATGACTACGTAGTCCACAGTGTTTACGCTGGTCATTGATGGGAACTCCGACCCAGTTCTTATACTGCGTTCCACAGAAAAAGAGAAGTTAATAGATACCAAACGAAACGAATCGCAGAACGATGTTAGACTGTGCGGCATGCCGCGTCCGCAACTCACGATCTGCGCCGGGCAGGATCTGTTCGCTTCTTTTTTTTCTGCCGCGCAGCAGAAACGGCTGTCGCGGCTGTTTCGCTGGGAACGCGATGGATCGCGTAAGCTGACATCTTCGCTCCGGCGCAAGCTGAAGACTGCCGAGGCGGTCGTCACGACGTGGGACTCGCCGCATTTTTCTGACGACATACACACCTGGGCGCCAAAACTGCGGATCATCGCTCACTGTGGCGGCGAGGTGAAATCGCGATTCGCGCTTCCACTCTTCGACGACTTGATCATTACGGCCTCGCCTGTACCCATGGCCCGCGCGACCGCGGAACTCGGAGCCGCGTTGCTCGCTTATAGCGCGCGCAATATTGATTTCTATCGCGACGAACTTCGAAAACGTTCGAATCGCATCTATGATGACCTGCACCTCCATGGTTCCTCTGAATCGCTGATTGGCCGCGAAGTTGCGATGATCGGTTTCGGAAGAATCGGTCGCGCATTGGTCGATTTGATGCGCGGGTTTGAGTTGCGCTGGCGAGTCTATGATCCCTTTGTACCGAAATCTCTCGCAAATCAGTTTCCGGTTCGATTCGCGCGTTTGCCGGAGCTCTTGTGCAATGCGCATCTGCTCGTCTTGACGGCGGCGTTGACCGATCAGACGCGTGGACTGCTGAATCGCGAGCGCCTCTCGAAATTGCCGGATGGCGGAGTTGTAATCAACATTGCCCGTGGAGATTTAGTCGATCTCGCCGCACTGACTAAGGAGGTCCGACGCGGCAGGCTTCGCTGTGCGTTTGACGTCACCGATCCATTGGAACCCTTGCCTCTCGGCCATGCCTTGCGCACACTACCTGGTGCGATAGTCACTCCGCACATTGCGGCCAGCAACCGTGAGGTTCGGCATGAGATGGCCGATGTCGTGATGAATGATCTTGAGAGATTCTTCAGCGGCAGCGGCGTCGAAAATCGAGTCACTCCAGAAATGCTGAAGCGGATGACCTAGTAGCACCGACGGAACGTCCTCACGACCTAGCTCATGAAATTGTCGTTCTCCACCCTCGCGTGTCCAGACTGGAAGTTTCCAGAGATCATCGCGATCGCGTCTGCGTCCGGGTATGACGGCATCGAATTGCGATTTGTCGAGAATGAGGATTCATTGTGGAAACTGTCCACGTTTCGGGGAAAGCAGTTGGCGTCCACGAAACGAGCATTATCTAATCAGGGTTTGTCGATTCCCTGTTTAGACACGAGTTGCCGGTTCCATTCTCCGGACCCGGCCGAGCGCGCGCGGTGGCTCGATGAAGGCGAACGCATGGCTGATCTGGCATACGCGCTGTCTGCACCGGGTCTGCGGGTCTTCGGAGACACGGTCCAGCCGGGTGCTGATCGCGATTCGACACGCACATGGATTGCCGATTGCATGCATATACTCGCTGACCGAATTACCTCCAGTGGTGTCGAAGTGTGGCTCGAAACGCACGGGGACTTTGCGGGTGCATCCGAAACGGCGTCAATTCTGGCGGAAGCCGGCTCTCTGAGAGTTGGAGTCGTATGGGATCCGGCAAACTGTTTTATCGAATCCAATGAGCAGCCGCAGGTGGGTGCTTCCACGCTGGGCGCGAGGATTCGCCATGTGCACTGCAAAGATTTGATTAGAAATCAAAGTGGCTGGAAGCCCGTCCTGACGGGCAGCGGAAATTTTCCTTTGGCTCAGATTCAATCGGCGCTGCGGCAACTGAGTTACGATCGCTTCCTGTCGTTCGAGTGGGAAAAGAAGTGGCATCCTGAGATCGAGGACGCCCGTGTTGCACTGCCTCAATTTGTAAACTGGTTCCGGGAGAATTGGACTGAGGAGAATTCTCGGCCATGAGCGATTCTGACCGCGCAATATTGCGCCGACTGGTTGCACGTGACCTTCCTGAGGCACTGCGATTATCGGAGCACGCCGGCTGGAATCAGACGATCGAAGATTGGCGCATGCTGATTGAGCTGGCTCCCGAAAGCTGCCTTGCG
>QIAK01000171.1 GCA_003225515.1 Acidobacteriota bacterium
TTCGTCACGGTGCCCGACCAGCAGCACCGGAGTATCCCACTCTGCGAGTGGCTCATCTGAGAAGTGCTTGAATCAACCCGGGAGCAACGGCCGCCTGCTCCGGGTGAGCTATCAACATTACCTCATGAGCCATGATGACACTCCCAACACACGCTATAACGGGTTTTTGTCCTTGTTTTGATTTCGTGCTGGGCAATAGCAGATGTCCCACGAGGCCACGATACCGTTGCACTTCTTTAAAGGATGAGAGCAGCGTCTGGCAGCTTTGGGTGGGCTAAAGCAACCCTAAAGAGGCCCCTTTGTGCAGCAGGGATCTTCCTTCGCCCGAATGCCGAGGGCGTGCGTCTGCCAAGCACAGGAATTCAGTAACGCAAGCAAGCCCTGCTTACCACGTGACTGTCGTAATGGACTTAGCCTGAAGACCAAGGTGGAGGCTGCGCCCTTTGAATACCAAGTTGACGGCTGCCTCCTGCTCCCGGCTGTTGAGGATCTGCGTGACGTAACCACCGTCCGCGGCTTGAAACGCCAACGCGGACTCCCCCTGCTTTTCCAGCGGTTTGCACGCGCGTTGCACCTGGCCGCACAAACTTACTGAAGTGCGCCAGGTAGTAATAAGTTCCCGTGTACGTAATCTCGTGCGTGCTCTTGTTGATGATGACCACCGGATGTTGCACATTGGGATCGGGGTTTCCGTGGATGGGAGAGATCGCCCATGGGCCGCCGGTCTCATCGAGGATCGCATTCCAATAGATCCATGCAGACGTTCCAGCTTCCAGGTCGCTGAAAATCACGTTGCCCCAGACATCGCCGTCATCAAACTCGTAGATTGGAAGTTTCTTGTTCTTTGGGTAGCCGGCCTCGTAGGCGTAGCAGAGTTCATCCATCCAGAATTTCAAATCCGAATACCTCTTTTCCAACTTAGCGATCTTGTCATAATTCTTGAAATCATAACCGTGATAGGCTACCGCTGAGACGAATTTCCGCGCTTCGGAATCGTCCAGCACAACGGGATAACGCTTGTACGCCACTCCGCGTTCCGGGGCTTCGCTCATCATGAGCTTGGTCGTTAATCCGGACTGCTGCAGGGCGGGTCCGACGTGATCGCGCAAGAGGACTTTGATTTCAGGATACTTGATTTTGGTATAGACCTCTTCCGGTTCATTAAACAGGCTCAGGTAATCGACTACGATTCCGTGCTTCTTGTACTCCTCCAGGTAGCGCATAAAATATTTCGCCAGCACTGGATAATATTTCGGCTGAACATCCTGATTTTTCTTAACATCAAAGAGCATCCAGTCCGGCGGATAATCGATGGGCGCCTGCAGAGCAAAGTTGCCATATTTCCGAGCCCGCAGAATATACGTGCCTACACCATTCACTCCAAAATCGCGCTCCACCGAGAAATTTTTAAGCTCAACGTCGCCCGGCGTGTCGTCATAGGTAAACCATGGACCCGCGGACTGGAAGTCTGTCCCCGCGAGAGGCGTTTTCATAGCTGTGTAGCCCGCACCGTCCTTGGCATCGAATAGCGCCCGCAGAACTTCTTCCTGCTTGTCCGGGGAAAGCGTGTTGAGGGTCATAATGCCGGCTTCCATGATGGATGCCCCAAAGCCGTCAATTTTCTGAAACGTCACCGCGTCATTGATTTGAAAGGTTGCTCCATTCGCAGGCTGGGCATCGCTGAACTGCAAGTCCGGTTTCGTGGCGATGCGGTCGCCGGCTTTGGAGGAGACATAAACCTTTGCCGTCTGACCAGAAAAAGTGGAGGCCGAAAGAAAGAAAAGGGCGATGACAATCGAATGGACAGACATGGAAGTTATGCGCATAACATTCTCCTGAAAATCCTGTCTCCTTCAGAGTCTTTCGTAATCACGAACTCGGTGTCCCATGAGTCAGTTCATGCGAACGATGCAGCACTCCGCAGCGCCTGTGGAAGTACCGCCGCATCAATCCACTCATCGTTTTCGCCGCTGGGTACGCCGGCATAAAGCCACCAGTGCTCGACATGCTCCACCATCTCTCCCGGATGCAGGTCGACCAAAGGACCAAGGGTCTCCAGTTCGAGAAAGTCAGGATTGGTGAAGACCTCAAAATTGCAGCCGAAATCTGGATAGCGGGCGCCCGGGATAACGGCGGCACGTTTCACAAAGAGATCACCCTTGCTGAAATAAGCTCCCCAACCGGCGGAGTTGTAAATGCCACCCATCTGCTCTTTGAAGCGGCCCTGGGGATGGGGCAGGTGCCGCAACTGAATGTAGCCCGTGCCCATCACCCAGCGAGGGTCGGCAAAATCGGTAAAGGACCAGATGCCGAACGCTCCCACCGGCAGGTAGTGGTCCTTATCCATGGCAATGCGGGGACCAAGCGGCAGGATCGCGCGCCCACCCGGCCGCATCATCGTAGGCGACCACGGGGCGATCGTAGTCGAAAGCATATTGTGATTCGTAATGCGATGTGTGATCTGAACCTGCGAGGTCGTCATCGCCAGTTCGATCGCAAGTTCTTTCTGCAAGTTAGTACCGGGAAATGACTCTTCACGTCGCGCCGTGAAGCGGGACGCATTGCCTTGAATAGACACTGTCACTGCAGCGTTGTCGGGATAGTACGTTCTTTCCACTTCCGGCGAGACCCACAAGCGGTGGCCGCCATAAAGGCGGAACTGGGTACCTCCGGTTTTTCCCGCATCTGCCTCGACTTCATAGAGCTGATTCTCTCGGTTGCAAAAGCCATAGAAGAGAATCCGCGGGCCGACATCCGCGGTTACGACCAACTCGACGCTTCCATTGGACAACTTGTACGCATTGTTCCATCCCCGATATGAGAATCGCTCGACCATTAGTGAGATTTACTGCGTACTCAGGCAAGTTCTTTCGCGTTCTTCTGAATCTTGGCCAAGCCGGCCGCGATTTCGCGCATATCTTCTTCATCTCCGAGCAATACAGGCTGCGGAATCCAAACTGTTTCCCATGCGGCCTTTTGGGTCGCCGGAAATTTCTTCTTCAGGAATCCATGCTTTTGTTTAGCCTGCTTTCCACTTAGGCGCTTGCGGTACTCGCCGCTCTTAAATATGTCCAACTCGTGGAGCGGCGGATAACTGGCCTGGTTGGGAATGCCCTCCGCATTCATGGCAGCGATGAAACGCTCAGTAGAGATTTTCGCAAACTTCTTTTTGTTCACATGGAAGATATAGGCGTACTGCCCGTTGCGAGTGCAGCGTTCGTCGAGCTTTTGCGGCGTGATGCCGGGAATCTCGCTCAGCAGGCGGTCTAGCACCCGTGCATTTTCGTGGCGTCTTTTGGTCTGCTCGTCCAGGCGGCCCAACTGGACATTCAGTACGGCGCCCTGCCATTCGCTGAGCCGGTAATTCGATCCATAGATATAGTGGCTGTAAAACCACTGGCCGGGCATGCGTCCGCAGTCGTGTACGGAGCGGGCCTGCACTTCGAACTTGTCATCGTTGGAAATGATCATTCCACCTTCGCCGGCAGTAATCAGCTTGCTGGCTTGAAAGCTGAAGGTGCCCGCGACGCCGAACGTTCCGATGCGCTGCCCTCGCCATTCGCTGGCGTGCGCATGCGAGGAGTCTTCGACCAATGCCAGTCCCTTGCTGCTGGCGATCTCTTTCAACCGGTCCAGATCCGCGGGATGACCGCCCATGTGCACGGCGATAATCGCCTTGGTGCGCGGAGTGATGGCAGCTTCCACCAGGTCAGGATTGATGCAGTAGGTCTCCGGGTCAACGTCCACGAGCACCGGCAGTGCGTTCGCAAATAGAACCGCGCTGGCGGTGGCAACAAAGGTGAAGTTCGGCAGAATGACCTCGTCTCCCGCAGTGATGCCCAGACCTGCCATCGCAACTTCCAGAGCAGCGGTGCCGTTGGTGACCGCGATGCCGTGGCGAGCGCCGTGAAAGGCGGCGAAGGCGCGTTCGAACTCCAGCGTTTTGGTTCCCGGCGTACGCCACCAGATGCGGCTCTCCAGAACTTCTTTCAACGCCTTTTCTTCCCTCTCGTCGTAATACGGCCACACGGGAAACGGCTTGCTCTTCGCTTTGCTCCCACCAAGCAATGCCAGTGCACACATGCGTTTTTCCCCTCGGATTCCGTTAGAACTGGTTGAATCCTGTGGCGTAGCGAAATGCTTCGACGTAGTGTCCATCTTTGCGCGGTTGTTGCTGGCGCATTTCGTCCTTGGCCTTATCCATATCCTTGGGTTCCCAGTCGGACCGGTATTTGTGAACCGCAGGTTCGAACTGGCTCACTTGCTTGCAGGCGGCATCGAACTTCAACTCGGCAACGCTCTCGATGTTGACAAAGTAATTCGACTCCTGAGGCGAAGGGTAAAAAAAATACATCTCTGGCACCTGGTAGGGTTGAAGTCCCATCTGCAACTTCTGATTGGGGAAGTAGAGCCAGAACTCGGCGGCGCGCACCGCATCGATGGTGTTGAAGGCTGCCATGCGATGGTCGGACTTGTGCCAGCGTTCATACCACTGGCCCGGATCGACGCTCAATAGCACATCGGGCCGGATGCGGCGGATGATCGCCGTGGCCTCCTCAGTCAACTTCGGCTGCGGAGCATATTCCAACATGCCGTCGTCGTATCCCATCCACATGATGTTTTCCTTCGGAGTGCCCAGTTGTCCTTCAGAGATTTCCTGTTCGGCTCGGCGGATTCGGGCTAGGCGTTGCGAACTCATCTCCGGATCGTAGGAACCTTTGTCATCGTTGGTATACACCGCGATGTACACCTTATTGTGATTGCGATTCAAGAGCGAGATGGTGCCTCCGGCCCCAAACACATCATCGTCAGGATGAGGCGTGAACACGAGGATCGTCTTGTTCTGCAGATTTTCCAGGCGCGTTTGTTGTGCCTGGAGACTAACGACCAACAAACACGTGAGAACCGAAGCAAGCAGACCGCTGCGCATCGGCGACCTCCAGATCTGGTTTGCATCCGTCAAGTCGTCCAAGGTAGCTGAAATTTCGAGATTAGTCGAAGGAAACTCGAGCTGACCTCAGGTCATACAGTTCGCGCTTGACGCGCCCTGCCCTGAGGTGGGTGGTCAGATGGTGGATGGATGTTCCCGGGCAAGAGGAAAGGGTTCTCAAACGTGCAAAAGTCTGCCCGATCTCACCGAAAATACCGAAAAACAAAGCCAAAACGAAAAGCAAGAAAGCTGCGTAAGCAATTGAAGAGGCGAGAGAATAATTGGTCGGGGAGAGAGGATTTGAACCTCCGACCCCCTGGTCCCGAATTCAAAGAGCGAGATGAGAAGGAATGAGATCGAGTAGGCGTAAGTTGCAGACGCTCAAGGGCATGCGTCTATTTCGATCCGAAGT
>QIAK01000172.1 GCA_003225515.1 Acidobacteriota bacterium
TTACCGATCCGAGTCGACCGCTGCTGTTAACGCCGCAAGTGATTTCAATTAATGGCAAGTACGAGATCGCCGTTCAAGTGCCGTTCACTACCACAAACCCGGCATCTCCGTCGCGCCACACGCTGCTGGCCGTTGCCAACGATCGAATTGCATCCGCGGCGGGCCTATGGCCAAACCATCCATCCCGCTGGCATTCCGCCCAGGCAGGAGCCGACATTGCTATGGTCACTTACGGTCCGTTTGCGGCGTCGCTGGCCCCTCTGGTTAGCGCTCACCAGGCGGAGGGCAAGTCGTCAGCCGTAGTGCCGATCAATGATTTGTATGACGAGTTTAATTTCGGAGAGCGCAGCCCGTTTGCCATCAAGCAGTTCCTATGGACGGCCACACACAATTGGAAGAAGCCTCCGACTTATTTGCTCTTGAACGGACGGGCTTCGTTTGATCCGCGAAACTATCTTGGACTCGGAGGACTCGATCTGGTGCCAACCCGGATCGTGCCCTCCAGCAGTCTGATGACCTCGTCCGATGACTGGTTCTCGGACTTCAATAATTCAGGCATTCCCACGATAGCAACCGGACGCCTGCCTGTGGGTACGGCTGACGAAGCCGCGACGGTCGTCGGAAAAATCGCCACCTATGAAGGCCAGTCCACCAATGGTCCATGGACCTCGAACGCGCTAATGGTTGCCGACACTGACGATACTGAAAGCTTTACCCTGGACACCCAAACGGTTCAGGCGAAACTGCCGGCCACAATCCAGGTGAGTGATGTGTTTACCGGAACGGTGGGCGCTGCTGAGGCAAGAACCGATATTCTCAACGCCATAAACTCCGGCCAGGTACTGGTCAATTATCTGGGACATGGCTCTGAAGAGCAGTGGTCAGGAGCTGATATTTTCGATACCACTTCTGTAAGTTCGCTGACCAATGGATCGCAGTTGCCGGTCTTCCTGATCATGGATTGCCTGAATGGATTTTTCCAGGATGTGAATTCACAGCCGTTAGGCGTGAGTTTGCTGCTGGCCTCGAACGGCGGCGCGGTGGCAGTCCTGGCCTCCAGCGGATTGAACCAGCCTGCACCTCAGACCAACCTTGACGCACTAGTCGTGCAAAATGCAGTGAGCGCCAAGGGAGAGAGGTTGGGAGACGCGATCGTCAAAGCCAAGTCACACATCGGCGATCCCGACGTGCGCAGAACGTTTGTTCTATTCGGCGACCCTGCGATGAAAGTAAAACCGCCTTCAGCAAACATGACGACGCACTAGGGGCGCGCGGGGGCACGGAACTCTGGCGATTAGCTATCGCCAGCCGATGCCATAGAACAATCGATCACGCAACGAAATACCGACTCTGCAATCTTAATTCTTACAATGCCGCAGTCACTGCTGTGGGCAGACTTGCCACCTGTCGCAGCGGTTCCTCCAGCGCGCGCATGACTTTTCCGAATCCGGCGAAGTCGAGCGACTGAGGGCCATCCGACAGCGCGCGTTCTGGGCAGGGATGCACCTCAATAATCAGACCATCGGCGCCAACAGCTACAGCTGCGCGGGAGACAGCCGCAATCAGGCTCTGCTTCCCCGTGCCGTGCGAAGGATCCGCGATCACGGGAAGATGCGACAGATCACGCGCCAGTGCGACGGCGGCGAGATCGATAGTGTTACGCATCTCGGTCTCGAAGGTTTTAATCCCGCGTTCGCAGAGAACGACTTGCTGGTTGCCTCCGGAGAGCAGGTACTCGGCAGCGAGCAACCATTCTTTGACTGTCGCTGACGGACCACGCTTCAGCAGGATAGGTTTTTTTACGGTGGCGAGACGGCGCAGCAGCGCGAAATTCTGCATGTTGCGAGCGCCCACTTGCAGCATGTCCACGTGCTCGCAGATCACGTCCACATCCTCGGTGCTCATCACTTCTGTGACTACGGGCAAGCCGGTTTCTTCGCGCGCCTCCCGCAAAATCTTGAGTGCCTCCAGTCCAAGGCCCTGGAAATCATACGGAGAAGTACGCGGTTTATAAGCCCCGCCGCGCAGCATTGAGGCTCCAGCGCGCTTGATGGCATGGGCTGTGTCGAGCAACTGTGTGCGCGATTCGACCGAACATGGGCCCGCAATCACCACGATCTCTGGACCTCCGATCGCTACTCCATTGATGTTTACGATGGTGCGATCGGGTTTGACCTGCCGGCTCACGAGTTTGAATGGCTGGGCGATTGCCATAACGTTATCGACTCCAGGAGCAACCTGAAGCGCTTCGATCTCATGTCGGCGTCCGCTGCCCACAGCGGCCACAATCGTGCGCTCGGTGCCGCGCGTGACGTGAGGCTGATATCCGGCTTCGCGGATGCGTTCAATAATGTGATTGATCTCCTGTTCGGTGGCCTTCTCTGACATGTTGACAATCATTGGAATGTTTCTCCTTGAGTAGTGTTCGACGCTACCTATAAAACAAAAGCCGCGATCTCTGATCGCGGCTGCGGTTCGAAGCTTGTTTAGTTTAGGTGACCTTAGGGGCTCATCCTCACTCCAAGCTGCTCCGCAGCCGCTGCTTCTGGAAGCCAGAAGTAAGCGGTAAACGCGGCGCCTGGAGTAAATCGTGTCATGTAAGTCCTTAGTCCCAAATCAGACGAAGTAGTCGATCGCAGGAATGTATCTACTGGAGAGAACTGGCTACACTTGAAAAGGCGTTGTTAGCATTTGAACCGATCAAGCGAACTGTTCCCACCACCAAAACAAGAATAACCGCCAACATCACCGCGTATTCGGCGATGTCTTGTCCCGCATCTTCCGACCAAAACCGATGCATCAATTTGGACATTTGCTCTCCTCCAGGCCGCCGTCAATTCCCAGAGAGGGAAGGACTGAGCTTTAACTTGGTGCACACATGATGCACGCGGCGCGAGCCTCTTGTCAATGCGCGTTTCGCAATTTGTCGCGTGGAAATTAGTGCGGCGAAACCGGCGCTGCAGGCTCAGTTTCGGTGCTGTTAGCGAATGTTGCAGCCTGCTGAGGCAATATTTCCTTAGCCGATTGCTGCGCATATTGCAGAACCTGGTTAGGCAAAATGCCAAGATAGAGGGTGGCCAGAATGCTGATGGCCAGGGCCGCGCCCAATCCAATCGGAACCGGCGTGACAGGAACCGGTTTGCGCGGCTCGCGCATGTACATGACCACCACGATGCGCAGATAGTAGTAGGCTCCGATGGCGCTGTTAATCACGCCGATGAGCGTAAGCCAAATCAGGTTCGCCTTCACAGCGGCGCTGAATACATAAAACTTGGCGAAGAATCCGCCGGTCATGGGAATTCCGATCAGCGAAAGTAGAAATATTGTGAGCGTCGCTGCCAATAAAGGAGCGCTACGGCCCAGTCCTTCATAATCTTCAAGAGTCACGTACCGTTCGCCCGTATTGGCGAAGTGAGCGATGACCGCGAAAGCACCTACGTTCATCGCGGCATAAGAAGCCGCATAAAACATGGCGGCGGAAATCCCGGACACTGAATTGTCCGGGGCAATCATGGCGAATGCCACCAGAAGATATCCCGCGTGCGCAATCGAAGAGTAGGCCAGCAGCCGCTTGATATTGGTCTGGACGAGAGCACCCACATTCCCCAGCGTCATGGAGAATGCTGCTGCTATCCAGATCAGCCAGAAACGTCCGGGTGCGTTGATCGTGAATACGACCCGCAGCAGTACGGCGAAGGCCGCAGCCTTAGGCGCCGTCGACATAAAGCCCACGATGGGAGCAGGTGCGCCCTCGTAGACGTCGGGCGTCCAAATGTGAAACGGAGCAGCGGCGACTTTGAATCCCAGGCCCACAAACATCAATGCCATTGCCACATACACCAGCAACTCAACCGGACCGGATTGCAGTTTCTGGCTAATCAGGGCAATGTTGGTGAATCCGGTAGCGCCGAACATAAGCGCCACGCCATATAGGAAGAATGCGGTCGCAAATGATCCCAGCAGGAAATATTTCAACGAGGACTCGCTGCTCGACGCTTCATTGCGGCGAAATCCCGTAAGAATGTACGTGGAAATCGAGGAGATTTCGAGCCCAATGAAAATCAGAACCAGCTCAACCGCCGAAGACATCAAAGCCATGCCGACTACGCCAAAAAGAATCAAAGCGTAGTACTCGCCGGCACGAATCCCTTGCACTGCCATATAGTCGAATGAACTGAGGATTACGACGGCGGCAATCGCGATGACTAGAAAATGAAAGAAGACGCTGAAGCCATCCACCTTTACCATGTTGGAGAAGGCCAGACCCGGAGACCTCGCCATATACCAGGTGGCAAGCAGTCCAGCCACGGCGCCGCCCAGTGCAACGAGTCCGAGCAACTTCTGGCTCTTTTCCTCGTCCACCAAAGGTTCGAGCAGCATTACAACAATGCCGAAGACGGAGAGCACTAATTCGGGCAGGATGCGGATGTAATCCGTACTTTGCGGAATTGCCTGCAACACCGCTGCCGGCAAAAAAGTCATTGGCCGACCACCTTGCTCACTGCATGCGTGACGGGGGGAGCGAGCGCATCCTGTACCGCAGGATCAATTGCACCCAACCATAGGATCGGCGCTACACCCATCACCAGCGCCGCCAAGGCGCAGGGCCATACCGCCGCCTTCTCAAAGCCGATCATATCCCGCATGGAATTGTTGATTGGATTGGTGACTTTGCCGAAGAACACCCTTTGATACATCCACAACAAGTAACCGGCGCCGCCAAGTATTCCGTAGATTGCCCGCGCCTCGAATGCGCCGCTCAGCACGAGAAACTCGCCGATGAATCCGTTAAGCAGCGGAAGCCCCAGCGAAGCCAGAACGATGAACAGGAACGAGGTCGCGTAAACCGGCATAGGAGAGGCGACGCCGCCGAACTCGGAAATTTCATAGGTATGGCGGCGTTCGTGAAGAATTCCCGCCAGCATGAAGAGGCCGCCGGTCGAGATTCCATGAGCCAGCATCACAAACATCGCTCCGTTCAAACCCGCCTGCGTAAAGCTGAATATTCCCAGCACCACAAATCCCAAATGGCTGACCGACGAGTAGGCGATCAGCTTCTTCAAATTGGGCTGAACCATGGCGACGAGCGCGCCGTAGATGATACCGATCAGCGCCAGCGTCATGATCCAAGACGCATTGTTGTGGGCTTGTTCGGGGAACAGGCCGAGGTTGAAGCGCAGCATGCCGTAGGTGCCCATTTTCAGCAGCACGCCGGCCAGCAGAACCGACCCGGCAGTGGGAGCCTCAACGTGTGCGTCCGGTAACCAAGTGTGAAACGGAAATAGCGGAACCTTTACCGCGAACGCCAGGAAGAATCCGAGGAAAAGCCACTGAGCTGCGCCCGGGAAACCTGCCAGCTGATGGCTCGCAATTTGATCGCGAATCGTAACGAAGTTGAAAGTGCCAGTCTTCGCGTACAGCCACAGTATCGCGGCCAGCATAAAAACCGACGCGATCATGGTGTACATGAAAAACTTCGCCGCGGCATAAACCTTGCGCTCGTGCCCGAAAATTCCGATCAGTAGCGCCATTGGTATCAGCGTCGCTTCCCAGAAGAAATAAAACAGGAAGAGATCGAGAGAGGTAAAGACACCGATCAGTGCGGTCTCAAGGATAAGCAGAATAATGAAAAATTCTTTTACCCGGTCATGAACCGATTTCCAGGAAATCAGCACACACAAGGGAGTCAGGAATGTGGTCAGCAGCACGAGCCAGAGGGAAATGCCGTCCATGCCCATGTGGTAGTGAATATTTGGAGTAGAGATCCAGGACCTGTCGATTTCGTATTGAAAGCCAGTTACGGCGCGCCGGAAGTGCACCGGCAAATGTAGTGAGAGCAAGAAAGTGAGAAGAGAAAAAACCAGAGAGAAGATGCGAATGTCGCGATCGCGACGCGGAAACAGCATCAGCAGCAACGCTCCCACAAGCGGCGCGAAGGTAACGAACGTCAGGATGTAGGGACTCCAGCTATCGGTGCTCATCGCACTCCCATCCAAATCATGAAGGCAATCACGGCCGCAGAGCCGGCCGCGATCCATCCCGCGTAAGACCGCAGGTTGCCGGATTGCATCTGGCGCACTTCGTCAGAAACGTGGCGCGCGCCCTCCGCCGCATTGTTCACCGTGTCGTCGATGACCTTACGGTCAACGCCTTGCCAGAGGATGCTGGTCGATCCCGTAATAAGCGGCTTCACGAACAGCGCCGCATAAAGTTCGTCGACATAATATTTATGAGACACCGTCTGGTACAGTCCTGCTAGAGAGGCCGCCATCCGTTCCGGCAAATTTGGGTTGCGGTAGTAGAACAGCCAAGCCAGTCCAAAACCGAGTAGAGCCGCAGCCACTGAAATCGCAGTGAAAAGCAGTTCTGTCGAAGCTTCCGACTTCGGCTCCGGCCCCTGAGTTTGCCGTTCCGAAGCGCCCTTTTCTCCAGGAGCATGTTCGCTTGCGGCAGGCAACGTCGAGTGGAATACCGGTCCCAGGTATTGATCGAAGCGATTGTTGCCGCCCAGCGATCCGGGCACGCCAACATATCCTCCCACAACCGAAAGGATCGCCAGAATCGCCAGCGGGATCAGCATCACTCTCGGGCTTTCGTGAATTCCGCCGTGAGAACCACGGGAGTGATCTGCCTGAGCAGAATGATCTGCATGACCGTGCCCCGCAGCGGCCTCACCGCGATACTCTCCGAAAAATGTCAGGAACCAAAGCCGGAACATGTAAAAGGATGTAATGAAAGCTGTGATCAGACCGACCAGCCAGTAAACCCAGCTGGCCTGATATGACCGCCAAAGAATTGCATCTTTGCTGAAGAATCCAGCCAGCCCGGGAATGCCTGAGATCGCCAACGTGCCGGCCGTCATGGTCCAAAACGTCCACGGAATTTGCTTCCGCAGGCCGCCCATCTTGCGCATATCCTGCTCGCCGCCGACGGCATGAATCACCGAACCGGCCGCAAGAAACAGTAGGCCTTTGAAAAAGGCGTGGGTCATGAGATGGAAAATTCCCGCCGAGAACGCACCCACTCCGCACGCCATGAACATATAGCCCAGCTGCGAGACCGTGGAGTAGGCCAGCACCTTCTTAATATCGGTTTGCGTGACGCCGATCGTTGCCGCGAAAAACGCGGTGAGCGCGCCAATCACTGCCACAATCATGAGTGCCGTCGGCGCCCGCTCAAAGATCACATGCGAGCGCGAGACCATGTACACGCCGGCAGTGACCATGGTCGCGGCGTGGATCAGAGCGGAAACCGGTGTCGGACCTTCCATGGCATCGGGAAGCCAGACGTAAAGTGGGATCTGCGCAGACTTGCCGCACGCCCCGACCATCAGCAGAATTCCAATCGTGGTGAGAAGCCCGGCCCCGGAGGTCTCAGGTGACAGCAGCTGGACCTGTGCGAAGACTTTAGTGAAGTCCAGCGAGTGGTAGTTCTGGATGATCAGAAACAGCGCGATGAGAAATCCGAAGTCGCCGATGCGGTTGACAATGAAGGCTTTCTTTCCAGCCGATGCCGCCGAGTCCTTCGTAAACCAGAATCCGATCAGCAGATACGACGCCAGGCCCACGCCTTCCCACCCGATGAACATCATCAAGTAGTTGTTGGCCAGCACCAGGGTCAGCATGAAAAACATGAACAGATTCAGATAGGTGAAGAAGCGGTAGTACCCGGGGTCGTCCCACATGTAGCCGACTGAATAAATGTGGATGAGGAATCCGACTCCGGTAACCACCAGCAGCATGACCAGCGAAAGTTGATCGAGGTAAAAGGCGAAATCGACGGTGAACGCGCCGGAGCGGATCCAATGGGCGAAGAATTCCTGATAGGGAAGGGACTCAGCCGAAACGCGCAATACAACGGACAATGCCCAGGCAAACGAAGCTCCGGAAAACACCAATCCAACTACGCTCACTGCTCTGCGCGAAGACTTCTTCCCCAGAAAGCCATTGATTGCGGCGCCCGCCAGGGGCAGCACCGGGATCAGCCAGAGATTGAGATTAGCCATCATAATTTGAGCAGGTTCACTTGATCCACGTTCAAGGTTTCGCGCGTGCGGTAGACAGCGATGATAATGGCTAACCCCACGGCTGCCTCCGCTGCCGCCACCACCATCACGAAAAAGACGAAGACCTGCCCCGCCAGTGAATGCCAGTGCGCAGCGAAGGCAACGAACGAAAGATTCACTCCGTTAAGCATCAACTCAATCGACATGAAGATGGTGATGATGTTGCGCTTGATCAGAAATCCAGTCACTCCGCAGGCAAATAAAAATCCGCTGAGCACCAGATAATAGGAAAGAGGCACCATCAATCCACCTTCCTGGCCGGCGCGGTCGGCGGCTTGCTGGCCAATACCACCGCGCCCATGATGGCGATCAGAATCAGGACGGAAGTGATTTCAAAAGGCAGGAGGAATTCGTGGAACAGCAGTTGTCCGATGGTCCTTGGATCGCCGGGAAGAGCGCCCGCCGCGACTGCTCCTGTTCCCGAATGCCGCAGCATCACCCATGCCACCAACAGACTTGCGACCAACATTCCGGGGATGCCAAATAAAATGGCGATGTGGCTGCCCTTGGTGCGCTCCTCCTCTCCTGTATTCAATAGCATGATGGTGAAAACGAACAGCACCATGATCGCGCCGGCGTAAACGATCACCTGCACGGCAGCCACGAACTCGGCGCCTAACAATAGATACTCACCCGCCAGCGCAGCCATCACCGCGATCAGCGACAGCGCGCTGTTAATAGGATGAGTCTGCGCCAGCAGGTTGACTCCACCCGCGACCGCGACCGCCCCGAACGCCAGAAACAGAATTAGATGAACGCTCATGAAATCAGTTTTCAGTTCTCAATTCTCAGTTGAAATATTTCCAAACGGCTTCTCAGCGGGCGAGTCGTACGCTTCCACTGAGAACTGAGAACAGAAAAATCGTCTTCTCACCACGCTACCGCAATCGCAGTCGCAACCAGATTTGCGATCGACAGCGGCAGCAGGAACTTCCAGCCGAATGCCATCAGTTGGTCATAACGAAAACGCGGCAACGTGCCGCGCACCCAGATATACAAGAACAGAAATGCAAAGACCTTTGCCCCGAACCAGAACAGCGGCAGCAACACCTGCAGAATCCGAGGACCGAAGATCGGCCCGCGCCATCCGCCAAAAAACAGCAACGTTGCCAGGCACGCAACCGTGATCATGTTGGCGTACTCGGCCATGAAGAACATGGCAAACTTCATGGCGCTGTACTCGGTGTGGTATCCCGCCACCAGTTCGGTTTCCGCCTCCGGCAAGTCAAATGGGATGCGGTTCGTTTCCGCGTAAGCCGCGATCAGGTAGCAGAAAAATCCTATGAACTGCCCTGTAAAAATATTCCAGCGCGGAATGAATCCCCAGAAGTGTCCGGCTTGCGCGTCGACAATGGCCCGCAGGCTGAAGCTGCTCGACATGATCAGCACACCCACCAGCGACAGGCCCAGAGAGATTTCATAGCTGACCATCTGTGCGCTGGCTCGTAGGCCTCCGAGCAGAGAATATTTGTTATTCGATGACCATCCGGCAAGCGCGACGCCATACACGCCAATCGAGGTTACGCCCAGAATCAGCAGCAGGCCGGTGTTCACGTCGGTAATCTGAAGCGGAATGCGGTACGGTCCGATTACCGTGCCGCCCCAGTGGAACGGCATCTGGTAGTGGAACACCAGGAGGTCAGGGCGAAGATGACGGCGATCAATGGCGCGGCCAGAAACAGCGGCTTATATACGTGCGGCGGCGTCAGGTCTTCTTTGAAAAGAAATTTCAGGCCGTCGGCGGCAGGTTGCAACAATCCGAATGGGCCGACCCGTGTGGGTCCCCAGCGATTCTGCATGTGGCCAACGACCTTCCGCTCCAGCCAGACCGTGTACGCAACGGAGGTGAGCAGCACTCCGAGAACGACCGCGGACTTGATTACTGAAACGAGTATAAACAGCCAGATTGGCAACGCCACGCCTTGCTTCCTCTCTTACCTGGGCAGCTGCTATTTCCGACAGCAACTTCAAAATCCAGAAACTTAATCCGCCGCAACTTCCGCGGGCTTAACTTCGTGACTCTCCATCACCGACTTCAAAGTGCGCGAGTAGCGTCCCAGTGTGCCGGAGCTAAACAGGCCATCGTTCGCCGGAGAAATCAATTCCG
>QIAK01000078.1:0-4323 GCA_003225515.1 Acidobacteriota bacterium
TCAGCGCTGTAATATCAGCCGCGGGCAGGCGATCGGCCATTCCTGCGGGAAGGTCGTCGATAGTGACAGCGACTCGGCGGTCCGGCTTAGGCGGCGTCTGCGCAGCGACTGATGTGGGGAGGAGCGAGATTGCACTGAGGGTGGCGAGCAAAATCAACGATATTTTCACGGAGGAAATTTCCTTGGGCATGATCATTTTCAGGACACTTCACGAAGAAACCTGATTGCGATGTTCTTCGCACGGGTATTAGAACACGAGAGTGAGCGTACGAGCGCGAGGGATTTCCATCTAGCAAGAAAGTCGCCGTTGTTGCCTGGGCGAGTAGTGACTCACTTCGAATCCGACACTGTTCAAAGGATGACCCCCACCATCCTATACAGACAATTAAAACTGAACCGCTGTGCTCTGGGCGGGGCTTTCGCTTCGCAGTGGCTTTGTGTATAATCTAACTAACTGGTTAATTAAGGCTGGGTTAGATAAGTATGGCTCGACTTTTCCAGGCCCGTCACGTTCCGCGCCGCCGCATGGGTTCCCGCGGCCAGCCCGAGGAGAGCCGGGCCGCCATCCTGCAGGCGGCTGCTCATGAGTTTGCCGAGCACGGCATCGCGGGCGCCCGCACTAATGCCATCGCTAGCGAAGCCGGCGTTAACAAGGCGCTGCTCTATTACTACTTCAAAGACAAGGAAACGCTCTACGGCGCAGTGCTCGATGACGTGTTTTCCGGCCTGAAAAAGACAGTCTTTCGGGTGCTCGACGGCGACCAGCCTCCGCGGGAAAAGATACTCGCGTATGTGGGCGCCTATTTCGACTTCATCGCCTCCAACCGGCTTTATCCGCGATTGATGCAGCGCGAAATGATGCGGGCTCGCGAAGGTCAGTCTCCGCACATCGACAAAGTCATCAAGAACTATATTCAGCCAATCTTCATGCGCGTCGCTGAACTCATAAAGAAGGGAACCACGGACGGCGAATTTCGTCCGGTCAATCCCGCGCACTTTGTGCCCTCGATTGTGGCCATGATTGTTTTCTATTTCAGCAGCGCCCCCATGATGCAAAAGATTGTCGGATTTAACCCTCTTACGCCGGAGCGGATCGCGGAGCGGCGAGCCTCGGTACTCGATTTCATTTCGGCCGCGTTGTTCCGTCCAGAACGAAATGCCGGGCAAGGAGCACGCTTATGAGCGCGCGTAACCGTTTTCTGATTCTTCTCGGAATCATCTTTGTGATCGCAGCGACTTACTATTTCTTCTCCGTCGATCATTCCAAAGATCTGGTGCTGATCGGCACAGTGGACGCCAATCAGGTGATCGTGAGTGCGCAGGTCGAGGGCCGCATTCAGAAGTTGCTGGTGGACGAGGGAACTCCGGTCAAAGGCGCAAGAGGCGGCTGCAAATGCGGCCATTTCCAGCCTGCAACACAAAGTTACGGAGATGCAGCACAACGAGGCCTCGACCTCCGGTTCCACATCAAGCGACGTCGCGAATGCACAGGCCAAACTTTCTTCGGCGAAGGCACAACTGCTGCAAGCCCAGGCTGCCCTCGATCGCACCGCGAGCGACAGCCGCCGAGCCATTGAACTGGCCAGGCAGGGAGTCGCATCCGACCAGGAGCGCGTGCAAGCCGAAACCAACTTGCAAGCGGCCCAGGCGATTGTGCAGGCGCAACAGGATCTGGTTCGGGCCGCAGAAGCCGATCTGAATGCTGCCATTGCCCGCACCCATCAAGCGAACGCAGCGAAAAGCACTGTGGCCTCCACCGAAGCCGACGTCAAGAATGCGATTGCGCAGAAAAATCAGGCGGCCGTCCGCTTGGGTTACACCAATGTTTACGCACCAGTAAGTGGAACGGTTTCTGTACGCGCCGCGCGCCAGGGAGAAGTCGTTAACATCGGCGCCCCCGTCGTCACCATCGTCGACCTCAGCGACACGTGGGCTCGGGCAGCCATCCCGGAAACTTATGCCGACCATATTGGATATGGCGACGTTCTGCGAGTGCGCCTGCCCGGCGGGACCATCATGAGCGGCAAAGTTTTCTTCAAAGGCGTAGAAGGCGATTTTGCCACGCAGCGCGACGTCAGCCGCCGCAAGCGCGATATCAAGACCATCGTTCTGAAAATCCGTATGGAGAATCCGAAGGGTGCATTCGTGCCGGGGATGACCGCGGAAGTGCTCGTCTCGCCTGAGCAGTTGAAAGGCGGCGGCACGCAAAGCGCAGCACAGGCAGAATCGCGATGATGTCGGAACCAAATCCGCATACGAATCATGGGCTGGAGAAGCCGGTTTACGATCCTGCGGCGCCCTCTGCGATCGAGGTCGATCACATCGTCAAGAAGTACGGAGACTTTACCGCTGTCGATGACGTTTCGTTCAGCGTGAAAGAAGGCGAGATCTTCGGACTGCTCGGGCCGAACGGGGCAGGGAAGTCGACGCTCATCCGCATGATGACCACGTTGATCCCGATCACTTCCGGCAAGGCCCGCATCGGCGGACACGACGTCGCGAAAGAGCCAAACGCGGCGCGGCGCATGATTGGTGTAATTCCACAGGCTCTGACCAGCGATCTCGACTTGACCGTCGAAGAGAACATGAACATTTATGCCAAGCTCTACGATGTTCCAGCGAAGGAGCGGAAGAAATCGATTGACGAACTCCTTGAGTTGGTGGACCTGATAAAGTGGCGCGATGCGGCTACCAAAACGCTTTCGGGTGGAATGCGGCGAAGGCTTGAGATTGCACGCGGCCTGGTGCACCATCCTCACATTTTTTTTCTGGATGAGCCCACCACCGGGCTGGACCCCGTGTCCCGCGTGGCGGTCTGGGAAATGCTGGGCAACATCAAGGAGCACCGGCAGCTGACGATTCTTATCACCACGCACTACATGGACGAGGCCGACCGCTTGTGCGATCGCATTGCGATTGTGGATCACGGCAAGCTGGTTGCGCTGGATGCGCCTGCGGCTCTTAAGGCGAGCGTGCCCGGTTCGAACGTGATCGAAGCGCAGTTCGAGAATCCTCCGGCGAATTGGGAGCAAAGGCTACATACGCTCGACGAAGTCACTTCGGTTCAGCATGAAGGAGCCGGGATGTATCGGGTGCTCACCGGGAACGGATCGCGTACGACGACGCAACTTGTCGAAATGGCCGTGCAAAGCGGGGTTCCGGTGAAGTCGCTTTCGGTGCAAAACACCACTCTCGACGACGTCTTCGTGCACTATACGGGACGGCAACTGCGTGACGAATTGCAAAAGGCCTACGCGTTTGTGATGCCGCAACGGCCGGGGTTACAGCCGTAAACGCGTCGTTCGTCGCTGGTCCGTGGTCGTTCGCCGTGCAACGCAGCAATTTGTTTTTGCCAACGGCCAACAACCAAAGACCAACGACTCAGGACTGACCTATGAACCGGATGATGGCCATTGTCGAGCGCGAGATGCGCAAATTCTTCCGTTCGCCGGCGCTGATGCTGGCGTCAATGATTTTTCCGTTGGTGCAGTTGATTATCCTGGGAAACGCTTTTGGCGGGAAAATTCATGATGCCCGCGTCGCCATTGTTGATCAGGACGGTGGTCCGCAAGCTCTCAGGATCCGCGAAGCATTTGATTCGGTGCGCTCAAACATTCGCACCTTCGTGCCGATTCCCTATGACAACGACCGGCAAGCCATGGAGGACGTGCGCAACGGCAAACTGGAAGGTGCAGTTATCATCCCGCCGCAGTTTTCCCGGCGAGTGTACGAGCAGAACCATCCGCGCGTGGCGCTGGTCGTGGACAACAGCGACAATTTCATGAGTTCGGCGGTGGAAGCGGAGTTGACGGATCTGACCAACTCACTCAATCAGCCTGCGGTCTCCCCCCGCATTCTGCAGCAGACCGCGCTCGATATCGTAGAACTTTATCCGTATATCGAATATATGAAGTACCTGCTGCCGGGATCGCTGGTGCTGGCCATGTTCGTTTCGGTCATGATCGGCGGCGGCATGCTGTACATCGACGACAAAGCTCGCGGCGTGCACGAGGGCTACCTGGTCACTCCCATTACGAAACTCGAACTCGTGCTGGGGCTGAACCTTGCAGGCGCGATCAAGGATGTCATGACGGGCATTATCATCGTCGCGATCGGGTCGCTGATGGCGGGCGTGGGAACGATTTTCAATCCTGTAACCATTGTCGGGCTGCTGGTGTTGATCGTTCTGACCTCGCTTGCCTTCAACACCATGATGTTTCTACTGATGGTACGCATCGAAGACCCACTGGTGCCGCGCGCCATGTTCGGCATTCTCAACACGCTGCTGTTCTTTCCCAGCGGCTCGGTCTATCCCATCCAGGC
>QIAK01000078.1:4402-29031 GCA_003225515.1 Acidobacteriota bacterium
TGAAAGAAACGACGCTCACTGCCGTGTGGGGGGACATGCTCTTCCTCTCCATCTTCGCCGCGGTCACGCTAGGCATAGCGATCCCGCTGTTCAAGCGAACCCTGTAAGGCATTCACCACGAAGGACACGTAGTATCACGAAGGACTTCACTTTCCGGTTTCTTTGTGATGCTTCGTGTCCTTCGTGGTTCATGTTTTTTCTTTTTTAAAGTCAAGCTGCCGCGGGAACTTTTGACTTGTGCCCCGTGTCCGTTATGCTAGAGAGGTATGACACTTCTGGATGCTCAAGAGTACGACCAGGAAAAGGCGCGAAAACGCTGGAAGCGAATTATCACCGCAATCGTGATCGTATTATTTGCGGCCGGCTTCGTCTGGTGGTTCCGGTACTGGCCGGAAGAACACGTTGCGAGCCAATTCTTTACGTCATTACAGAAGCAGGACTATAAGACCGCTTACGGCATCTGGATGCACGATCCGCAGTGGCAGCAGCATCCTGAGCGGCATCCGAAATATCCGTTCAATGATTTTTATCGGGACTGGGGTCCGGGTGGTGAGTGGGGTCTCATCAAGACTCAAAAGGTATACGGCGCCAGCACTTGCCCCGGCGGCGGCAGCGGCGTGGTGGTCGATGTGATTGTGAATGACCGTACCGAACATGCCCAGGTCTGGGTGGAAAAATCGGATAAGACGCTCAGCTATCCGCCTTGTGAATTGATCTTCCGCTAGCTCATCTGATGAATCAGAAGATCAGAAGATCATCGGATTTAAATGACTGTCTTCGCGAGCGACTCGATTGTCTTCGCAAGGCTAGCCTCGTCGCTCACATTCAGGCAGGTCTTTGATCGATCGATCTGCCGCATGAGTCCGCACAGAACCTTTCCCGGACCGACTTCGACGAATGTCTGCACGCCCTGCGCAATCAGCAGGCGGATGCACTGCTCCCACTTCACCGAGCCTGTGACCTGCCGAAGAAGCGTGTCGCGAGCGCGCACATCTTCTGTCACCAGTTCAGCCTCTACATTGCAGATAACCGGATAGACCGGCTTGTGCCAGGCGATCGCATTCAGATCGGCGTCGAGCCGGTCCTGCGCAGGTTTCATCAGGGAACAATGGAAAGGCGCGCTGACGGGCAGCAGTTTGGCGCGCTTGGCGCCACGTTCGTCCGCCAATTTCGCTGCGCGCTCGACGGCGGGCGTATTGCCTGAGATTACGATCTGCTCAGGTGAATTGATATTGGCCGGTTCACAGACTTCACCCTGCGCGGCGTCATGACAAACGACGGCGACTTTCTCGAAATCCATTCCTAGAATGGCAGCCATTGCGCCCACGCCCAGCGGCACGGCTTCTTGCATGTACTTGCCGCGATTGCGCACTGTGCGGACGGCGTCTGCAAAACTGAACGTGCCGGAAGCGACGTGTGCGGAATATTCCCCTAGACTGTGTCCTGCAAGGTAAGCCGGCTTGGAGCTTCGCGTCTCAAACACCCGCAGGGCGGCGACCGACGCAGTCAGAATGGCCGGCTGGGTGATCTCGGTCAGTCGAAGTTGCTCTTCTGGCCCTTCGAAGCACACCTTCGAGAGCTTGTATCCAAGAGCGTCGTCCGCCTCTTCAAACGTTTGCCGGGCGGCGGGATAGTTCTCGTACAAATCTTTGCCCATGCCAACCGCTTGCGAGCCCTGGCCGGGGAAGAGCAATGCTATTGTGTTTTCAGGCATTGAAATGATTGAGTAATTGCGAATTTAGTAATTGGGAAATTGAGTAATTTTCAATAAGATTCCGAACTTGAGATCACAAATTGTGATTTCAAGTTATCGACGTCACGGGTGCTTCCTAAATTAGCCGACAAATTACTCAATTACTAAATTACCCAATTCCTCGATGATCCAATTTATCCAATCTCAGCCGGCACCGGACCCAGCGCCGCCAGGCCGCGCTCGATGGAGTCGTTAATCCTGCGTTGCGCAAACTCCGCCGCCACGCGCACCGCGTTCTTGATCGCGTTGGCATTCGACGAGCCGTGCGTAATAATGCAAACGCCTTTAAGCCCCAGCAATGGCGCGCCGCCGTATTCGGTGTGATCGAGGCGCTTCTTGAAATCGGTGAAGGCGCTGCGCGAGAGCAGTGCTCCGACCTGTCGCGTGATCGTTGCTTTGAGCGATTCCTTCAGCGTCGTGCGCACAAGGTTGGCCACGCCTTCGGAAATTTTCAGCGCGACGTTCCCCACAAATCCATCAGCGACGATTACGTCAACCTCGCCGCTGTAAAGATCGCGGCCTTCAACATTGCCCACAAAATTCAGCGGAAGCTGCTTCAGCAGCTGAAATGCCGCGCGCGTGAGTTCGTTTCCCTTGCTCTCTTCCTCACCAATCGAGAGCAATCCGACGCGAGGTTTCGGAGCGCCTCTCTTGCCAAACATGGCGCGAAAATAGATGTCGCCCATCACCGCAAACTGTTCCAGATTCTGCGGCGTGCAGTCCACGTTCGCGCCCACGTCGAGCAACATCGCGGGATTGCCCGGGGCGGTTGGAAATACGGCGGCCAATGCGGGACGATCGAGGCCCGGAACCGCGCCCAGCACGACTTTCGCCGTAGCCATCGCCGCTCCGGTATTGCCTGCGGTAACGAAACCTGCCGCCTGTCCCTCGCGGACCATGCGCAGGCCGACCCGCATGGAGGAATCGCGCTTGGCGCGAATGGCCTCCACTTTATCTTCCATAGTGATGTCTTCGCTGGCGTGGACGATCTCAATGGGTAGGCGGCCCGCCGCCCGATGGCGATCCAATTCCGCCCGGATGACAGTTTCCGGGCCGACCAGCAGCACTCGCACGCCGTATTGACGTGCCGCTAGTATGGCGCCCTCAATCTCAGGCTTGGGAGCGCGGTCCGAACCCATCGCATCCAGCGCGATCACGCTAGGCATGGTGTGTTGAGCTAGCTGGCTTCTTGCACGTCGAGGACTTCGCGGCCTTTATAGTACCCGCACTTGGGGCAGGCGCGATGCGGCATCTTCTTCTCGTGGCAGTTCGGACACTCCGCCAGACTGTGCGCCTTCAGCGAATCATGTGCGCGCCGGGTGGAAGTGCGTTTCTGGGAGTGTCGCCGTTTTGGATTGGGCATGGTATTGAAATTCCTCTCGAAAAAGCTGTCCGCTCTCAGCTTTGTACCTGAATGTGAACTGCCGATTATGCCAGATAAAACCTTGAGTGTTGCTGAAAGCTGAGAGCCGATAGCTGACAGCAGTTTTCAGTGCTCAAGTTTGCTACGAATTTCCCGCAGCGCTGTCCATCGCGGGTCTTCCACCGCGACAGTACAGGAACACTGTTCCTCGTTCAAATTTTTGCCGCAATGCGGGCACAAGCCCTTGCAGTCCTCGCGGCAGGTAACTTTCAGGGGCAAAGCCAACAATACCTGTTCGCGCAAGACATCTTCGAGCAACAGGCCGTCGCCTTGATAATACCCGATCTCGGCTTCCGCATCGGTAACCGAAAGCTCGTCGCGTCCAGCGTCGACACCGAGCGGCCGGTAGAGTAATTCGAACTCCCGCACTATATCTTGCGGAACCGGTTCAATACACCTCGCACACAGCAGCTCAAGCCCTGCCGTGAGACGCCCGCGCAGCCGTATGTCCTTGATGATTTCGTGCTTGCCGTGATGCTCTTCGACCACCTCGGCATGCCCTAACGCCTTCAGTGGGGTTCGCTGCCGAACTTCCCCCCCAAGGTCTAAGACATTGGTCGGAACCTCCTCCTCAAAATCCAGAGGTTCACGTTCCAGTTCATGGATGTCGAGAAACATTACGAATCTCCGCGACAAGTACTGCCAGCCTATTCGGTCAAGCAGGCCCGCGGAAGCACGCCAAGGGGCGTAAGTACCGCAAGGAGCAAGACTTAGGATAAAGGTTATGCGGCAGAAGTGTCAAGAAAACCGCGCCAAGCTTTGCCTTGGAATGTGATAGACTTTCCCTAGGGATTACCTATGCCAACCCTCTATGTTGAGAATGTACCTGAAGAAATCTACACGGCCCTGCGCAAGCGGGCGCGAACTCACAACACCTCCATTGCAGCCGAGGTGATTGATCTTTTGAAGCAATTTGTTCCGACAGAAGCCGAGTTGAAGCGCCGTCGAGAGTTTTATGATCGACTGGTTGAACTCCGTGCCCAACCCCGACTTACCCCCGGTCCATTTCCGGCAGCCGAAGAGATGATTCGAGAGGACCGCGAGCGTTGAGGACATTCGTTCTTGATGCCAGCGTCGCCGTGAAATGGGCGATGCCGTCGGCGAGTGAACCCCTGACCGAAGAATCGCTCAGACTTTTGAGACGATATACAGGTGGCGAGATCGACTTTCTAGTTCCGGACATCTTCTGGGCCGAGGTCGGCAATGTCTTGTGGAAGGGCATTCGGCAGCGTCGATGGCGGCAGACTGAGGCGGAGGCTTTCCTGAGCGGCGTGAAAGCTCGCAATTTCCCGACAACCTCTTCGTGGACTCTGTTATCAGACGCGTTGACGATAGCTGTTGCGTATGACCGGGCCGTCGATGACTCCCTTTACGTCGCCTTGGCGATCCAGGCAAAAACAGAACTGATCACTGCCGACGAGCGAATGGCCAACGCCCTGGCCGCACATTTGCCCGTAAAGTGGCTCGGAACGTTTGAGATTATGGCCTGAGATTGCGGCTCAATCTCCCAATTGCAACAACTCAATCGTTCGGTTCGGAAATTCCTCGAAAATCATCTTGCTATCCATCTCTGGAGTACTTTTCGCCAGGTAGTACGGAATCAACCATGCCGCCATCGCGACCGGTATCAGGCCGATCATGCGCAGCGGTTGCTGCAGCGCGCCAGACTCAAACTCCGGTGTCGACAATGCGTAGACAAGAAATCCAAAGCCGAATGACAGCAGGATCACGATCGAATGTTGCTGGAAGAGCGGCAGAGTGCAGGTGAATGGAAGCTTGCGGAAGCGAACCAGAAGAATATTCGTGAGCAACACTGCCCAGGTCACGACCACCAGCGTATGTAGCGACGCGACGATCAAGCCCTCCAGGTATGCGTACAGAAGAAACGTAATGACAGCGACCCAGGGCAACACGAAAATCAGGATTACGTTTCTGGCCAGCCGTTCGCATTCTCGCTGATCGGGATCGAGCATCAATTGGAAAACCCAGTTGGCGCGTAATTCGACCGGAATTTCAAAGACCACACGCAGGCCGGCGATGAGCAGAAACGTAAGGATAAACGGAATGGAGAGTGCTTCGGAAGAAAGCGCGGCTTCGCGCGCGGATGACGCGTTTTCGACTGCGTTCATGAGCGCTTGCGACGACAGAACCAGGGCCAGACCTGCGACCGCTGTCATGACCAGGCGGTGACTCTCGCTACGACGAAGTGTTTTCCAGACGAATGAAAAGCCGGCGATCTGGAACGGACTTCGCAATAGACGAGAGAACAGAGGGCTTACTCCCGATCTTCGATGTCGCGGGATCGACGCCGTCTCTGTGAGTTCGGCGATTCGGACGAAGTGACGACGATAGCCCGCAACGTACGCACAAAAAGCCAGCACGAGCACCCCACCGAGAAGGGGGAACGTCAGCTTCGCCAACTCCAGCATGGCCGGGTTCGCCCGGCCGCGCATCCATTGACACAATCCCAGAAACCAGCACGAGGGCAGAATGAACGTCCATCCAGGCGCGGATCCTTTTACATTACGTAACCAGTTGGGAACGGTAGCCGTGGTGCAGAGCAGCGTGACCAGATAAACCAGGATGAGCCCGCGCACGAAAGCTGAACACTCGGCGAAATGCGGATGGAGGCAGGACCGCCATCAACAGGCCCAATATAGAGAACACCGCAAAGAATGAAAAAACGCTTGCGAGTAGAACTGCAACGGCGTGAACGGCAGCAAATTTCAAAAAGAAGAGGAACTTGAGTTGAGTGGCAGCGACCACTGTCGGAAACAGAACGCACGAGATAGCATTCACGTCGACTGCCACAAGAGCAGCCAGAAAAAGGACTGCGAGAAGATTGGCGGAGAAGATGGTCCGAGTCGCGATTGGCAATGGAACCAGATTGATGTAGTCGCGGCGATCGGGAAAGATGGCGTCCCACCGCCAAACCGCAACCGCGCCGGTCACCGTCATGGAAAGCACGATGAAGAAGTATTCGTCAGGAAAAGCAGTCTGCAACACATCGGCAGAGCTGATCCCCCGCAGCCACTGCGCCAAAGTTCCGTACTTTTCCAACAGCAAGAGCGATACGAATCCCCCGGGCATCGCCAGCAGCGTGAGCACGAGACCGATGCCGAGGTCCAGCCCTTCGGCATCGACGTCTCCTCCACCACGAAAAATGCGGGCAACGAACAGCTCAACCAGCCGCAGGAAAGGGCGCTGCCGGTAGTACTCCCACCATTGCCGTGCGATTTCGAATGGCGAGGTCATGCACTCATTCTCATGACATCCATGATGTCGCGAGCGACGCTCATGGTGTCCTATTCTCCAGCGATTGACCGAGAGTCTGTCCGATGTTGGTGACTGAATCCTGCGCGATTACGACCCCTTTACGCAGAATCAGCACGTCAGAACAGACTTTCTCGACGACCTCCAGTACATGCGAACAATAGAAAACCAGCTTGTCGTTACGGCCGAGCGCTTGCACCAGGTTCTTGAAAATCAAAGCGGAAGTGACGTCGAGTCCCGACAGCGGCTCATCAAAGATGAAAATGTCAGGATTGTGCATGATCGCGGCGATCAGGAGAATGCGCTGGCGCATTCCCTTCGAATACGTGCCCATGGTCGCGTGTCGGTGCGGATGCAGCGAAAAAAGCTCGAGCAGGGAATCAATCTTCTTCGCCAACTCGGAATCCCGCATCCCACGCAGAGTTCCGATCATCTCGAGATATTCCCATCCGCTCAAATAAGGATAGAGATGAGCCTCCTCCGGCACATATCCCAGGCATTTTCGATAAGCCTTCAAATCATCCTGAATGTTGTGACCGTCGAACTGAACCGTGCCGCGCGTGGGCTGAAGCAACCCGGTGAGCATCTTTACGGTTGTGCTTTTGCCGGAGCCGTTGGGCCCAAGGCATCCCAGGATCTGTCCCGGCCTCACCGAGAACGAGAGATTTTGCACAGCAGGCAAGGACGAGTAGCGCTTGGTAAGATGCACGGCTTCGAGCACGGCGTACCTCTTAGTCCCAGCCGGTAGCGGGTTTCGGCTAGAGACGCACAAAACACGGAGTGGAAAAACGTCCTGTAATTCTTGCTTAGACACCGGTTCGGCGAGATGAGTTCCATCGGCACAACAATTTGTTTATTGTCTATCCTGCATGTTCAGGCCGAGTGCTTTCACCGTGACTTCATCCAGCTTGGCCTTGGTCTCACGATTCGTGACCACGCCGAAGCTGCCGGAATAATCCCACATAGCCCAGCCAATATTGTGCCGCTCGAGAGAAGTGCGCACGTCGGTAATCCATCGGGCCCGGTCCTGCGGATCTGAAAAATTCCGGAACACGCCGAATTCATTGCACACCAGCGGCACACCGCGCTGCTTTGCCCAGTCGGCGGACTGATTAATTTCGGCTTCGATGCGCGCCGCGTCCCAGTGATCCTGCCCATAGCGAATCACCTGCATGCGATCGCGCGCCTCCGGAACGAGCGTCGCCACCTGCGCAGCATTCTCCGGCGAAGAGGGATAGTGCAGTCCCTTCAGCCAGCGCCAGTAATAGGCTCCCCAGGTTGCGCCCTGGTGCGTGAAAATGTGCGGCTCATAAAAGTGAAACACGTAAATCACGTTGGAATCGGGAAGGGGCTCGAGAAACACCATGTCGTCATCGTCGTCCCATCTTGCGCCGGAGGCGATGATCGTATTTTTGGGCGCGCCACGCCGTATCGCAGCGGCCAGCTTCGCTTCCACGCCATACCAGCGATAGCCATCGCTCATCTCCGGTTCGTTCAGGATCTCGAAGAACACGCGATCCTGATCCCACGAAGCATAGTGCTGTGCGACCGCGCTCCAGAAATCGGCAAAGCGTTGCACAAAATCATCTTCTTTGGCCAGACGCGTTTTAAAATCCGAGTCGGCATGCATGTCGATCTCAACTGCCAACCCGGCATCCAGAATCATTTTGACCGCGGCGTCGAGATAGCCGAAATATTCTGCGCCGCCGTCGTGGTGCCGCTCGGCATCCATCATCGGCTGCGGGTTAATGCTTAGCCGAACGTGGTCGAATCCGGCAGACTTGATCAACGCAATATCCGACGCAGTAGTCCAGCTTTCAAAGTGCTCTTTCGTATATCCCTTTGGATCGTAGACCTGCGCAAACCATTCACTTAAATTGATGCCGTGCCGAATGTGAGCCAGACGAGCGGCAGGAACCGAAGAGCCAGGCGTAGCCTGAGCAAAGGTCAACGAAGTCAGAAATAAAACGGTAATCCAGGCGCGCACCATGCCGTGTCTCCTAAGGCGTATTCGAGATGCTCACGTAATGACAGCCGCCTTGGCTCTCCGGCAAGGCGCAGCGCTGGCGTTCGGTCGGCAACGGCCCTAGCTTTGAATTGGCAATGCGCGAATACGTTTCTTTGTCGCCGCGTAGATTGCATTGCACAGGGCTGGAGCGAGCGGCGGCACCGACGGTTCGCCGATTCCGGTTGGAATCTCCGCGCTGGGAACGGCGTACACCTCCACCACCGGACATTCTTCCATCCGCAGCGGAGCATAATCATCGAAGTTGCCCTGCACCACCCGTCCCTTGTCGATCGTGATCTTCGCGCGCAGGGCATTGCCCAGTGCATAAACAATCCCACCCTGAATCTGTTGCTCGAGAATCGCAGGATTCACCACCTGCCCGCAATCGACCGCTGCCACAACGCGATGCACGCGAGGCTGATCTTTTTCCATCGTGATCTCCACCACCTCCGCCATATATGAGGCGAAGCAGCCAAAGCACGCAATGCCTCGATAATGGCCGCTGGGCAGAGGTTTGTCCCAACCGGATTTCTCGGCTGCAAGCTGCAGCACGCCGCGCATGCGGGCGGTGTGCCATGTGGTCGTGAAATATTGCAGATCCTGATCCTTCGCGAGCAAGTGCAGCCGGTACTGCAGCGGATCTTTGTTGGCCGAGCTAGCAAGTTCGTCGATAAAACTCTCCAGCGCGAACGCCGCCTGCAGCGCATACACCGAACGCATCCATCCCAAAGGCACCGGCGTTTCCGACAGCACATATTCGATCGAGTAGTTCGCCACTCCGTACACCGGCCCGGCCTCATCCGGTAAATCAGGATCGACTCCGTTCGGCGTTGGCTGACCTTTCTGCCCGCTGATCGACGGCGCAATAATGCGATGGGTTAACCCCACCGGAACTCCGGACCCATCCAGCATCGCGCTAAGTTGATGCAGGCTCGCCGGACGATAGGTCGAGAAGCGCATATCATCTTCGCGAGTCCAGACCACTTTGACCGGAGCACTCATCGCCTTAGATACCTGTGCGGCCTCAACCGCATAATCGTGCTCCAGACGCCGCCCGAAGCCTCCGCCCATCAGCGTGACATTCACCTTCACCTGGTCGGGATCGAGACCGATTGCGCTTGCAACCGAGTCGCGACAATCCTGTGGAACCTGCGTCGGCGCCCAAAGTTCGCACTTCGTGCCCTGATAATGCGCCGTGCAGTTTCCCGGCTCCATGGGCGCGTGCGCCATAAAGGGCAATTCATATTCCGCGGAAATTTTCCGTCCCGAAGCTTTCATTGCATCCCCGGCCGAATACAGGCTTGCCGGTTTTTTGGATGCCGACTGTTTGAGCGATGCCCTCACTGCCGCGGTATTGAGATCCTTATTAGCACCGTCGTCCCATGTGACGTTGAGCACGCGTCGGCCTTCCATGGCTCCCCAAACGCTGTCGGCGACCACAGCAACAGCCGAGTCTCCAACCTTCCCCACATAATTCACGCCGGAGATTTTCTTCGTCTCCTTATCGTCGAATGCCGAAACTTTCCCGCCTATGGTTGGACAGCGCGAAAGCACCGCGTACTTCATCCCCGGCATGCGATAGTCGAGTCCGAAGATTGCTTCGCCCTTTACCTTGGCGGGCGTATCTACGCGTGCCAGGCGTTGTCCGACAATCTTGTAATCCTTACTCTGTTTCAGAGTTACATCTGTGGGTATCGGTAGCGTCGCGGCCTTGTTTGCCAGTTCTCCATAACTGAAACTTCGGTTGCTCGAAGCGTGCTTGATGTGGCTGTTCTCCGCCGTGCACGACGATCGCGGAACGCCCCAGCTGAGCGCGGCGGCCGAAATCAGCATTTCGCGCGCCGAGGCTCCCGCCTTGCGCATGGGGTCCCACGTCGTGCGAATGCTCGCGCTGCCTCCCGTAGTCTGATCGCCATAAAGCGTGCTGGCTCCGGCCTGCTCGATTTCGATTTGCTTCCAGTCGGCTTCCAGTTCTTCGGCAAGGATCATGGGCAGCGCGGTCCGAACACCCTGGCCCATCTCGGAGCGCGCGACTACGATCGTAATTTTGTTATCAGGAGTAATGCGTAGATATGCGTTCGGTGAAAAACCTTCCGCACTCCCTTCGGATTTGTGCGGGAGATAAAAGCCGATTACGAGCCCGGCCCCGGCCGCGACTCCGGCAGCCACGAATTCACGGCGAGAGAGTGGGCTCATCGCGCACCTCCATTACCGGCGGCGCGGTGCACGGCTTTGCGAATTCGTTCATAAGTTCCGCAGCGGCACAGATTTCCGTTCATGGCTTGCGTGATCTGCTCGTCCGTTGGATTCGGTGTCTTGGCGAGCAGCGCCGCCGCTGACATGATTTGTCCCGTCTGGCAGTAGCCACACTGCGGAACTTCTTCCGCGATCCAGGCCTGCTGCAGCACGTGCAGGCCGTTTGCGCCGAGGCCTTCGATCGTGGTCACGCTTTTTCCCGCAACTTGCGACACAGGTGTCGAGCAGGAGCGGATCGGGCTGCCATCCACGTGCACCGTGCACGCGCCACACAATCCGGCGCCGCACCCGAACTTTGTCCCCGTGAGTTCGAGAGTGTCGCGGAGAACCCAGAGCAGCGGGGTTTCCGGAGAGACGCTGACTTTCTTTTCGCTGCCGTTAACGCGGAGAGTGAGGTCGGCCATGGGTATCCAGGTTGTGAAGTTTGGAAACTGCACAACATACTACTCAACCTGCGGGGAAAGGGAAATGGCCGCCCTAAGCCCGAATAAGTATGCGGCGCCAGCTATTTCAATTCTGATAATTTTTGCGTGGCGAGTTGTCCCGCTTCACCGCCGGGATTTTCTTTCTTGATCTGCTCGTAAATGCGCTTGGCCTCGAGTGGCTGGTTCGAGTTGTGATAGAGCTCGGCCAGTTCCAACTGAGCCGTCACTTTGCTCACCGAGGCGGTAGGTTTGTTGATGAGTTCCTGATAAAGCGCGACCGCTTCTTTGGTCCGATTGGTCTGGCCATAGAGCGATGCCAGCGCAGACTTGGCTACGGCCGAGACTTCTCGATTCCCGGAGGACGCCACCTCTTTGAAATTGCGCTCGGCAGCCGCGTTATCCGACAAATTCGTGGCGGTTACACCCAGAAAATAGTGCGCCATATCAGCGGTGCGGGTATGCGGATACTTGGCAACGATGTCCTGAAATTTTTTCTGAGCCGCCTGAGCACGCTCTTTCGCTGAGGTAAACGTAGGGAAATCGGGCTGTTCGGGCGAACCTGCCGGACGCAACTGCGTGTCCATCGTCCGTACGGCTTGGGAAAGTTCCAGGCTGGCCTTTTCGTCCTGTGTATTCAGGTAATACCAACCGCCAATCACGGCGGCGAGCACGACGGCAATTGCGACGACAGAGATGATAACCGTGGATCGGTGTTCGACCGTCCAGTGGGCCGTTCTTCCGGCCGCATCGATCGTTACTCGGCTAAAGGCATCCTGTTTCAGTTGATGGCGGGTTTCTGCGCGCACGGACTTCCCTTCTGATAACTACGGTTGGCTGGATAAATAAGAATTTTAGCAGGGCCAAAACAGCCCGTCAAAAGCGAGAAGTTAACACATGGTGAAGTCGCTATGGTGTAGTTGAGCTTGGCTCCGCAAGATCGCTATGCGGCCGCGGCAGGCGACGGCGTGTCAGTTTCCGTCAAATTGTTTGCCGGCGCAGCGATTTCGGCAATCGGCAGCCAGACTGTAACCACCGTACCCGATGCGCCGGAATTGATCTCCAGAGTGCCCCCGAGCTGCCTTATCCTTTCGCGCATGCCCCGAATTCCCACTCCCGGAGAGCCTTCTGTCGCCATCTCTTGCTGCTTTTCTTGCGGGATGCCCTTACCCTTGTCCTCAATCTCGACCAGCACCTGATTTTCGTGTTGACGCAGGCGAATCTTTGCGGCCGAACTTCCCGAATGCCGGTGAATGTTGGTGAGGCATTCCTGTACCACGCGAAAAATGGCGGTCTCCGACTCGCGCGGCAGCCGGCCGAACTCTGCCGGAAGATCGAGGTCCACTTTGATTTTGCTGCGCACCGCGAATCCGTCCACGTACCAGCGAAGCGCCGACACCAGGCCGGCTTCGTCGAGCAGAGGGGGATGCAGTAAATGAGAAATGGTGCGAACTTCCGTGCTCATTTCCTGAACCAGATTTTCGCTGTCAGCCAGAGAATGAGCCGTTTTGGTCAGACGATCGATGTCCACTCGGACCGCCGACAAATTCATGGTGAGCGCCGCCAGCATTTGCCCAACGCTGTCGTGAAGTTCACGCGCAATGCGCCGTCGTTCTTCGTCTTGTAACTGGAGCAGGCGCGCCGATAGTTTGCGCAAGTTTTGATTGGCTCCGTCGAGATCGGCCGTGCGTTCCCGAACGCGAGCCTCAAGCTCTCCCTGCGCGTTTCTCAGGGTTTCGTTCTGCCGGCGTCGCGACTCTCCCAAGGCAACCAGCAGGACCGAGCACAGCAGGAACGCACTGGCGGAAATAATTTCGGCAAGCGACGGCATGTGAAGTGAATGCACGAGAGGGCGAGGGTCGTACACCGCTCCGATTACAGCCAATACGATTGCAATGATGGATGGGCCAATGCCGCAATACCAGGTAGAGAAAGCTATCGCCGGGAAAAGGAGTACATAGACGACACGATCCCCCGCAACTGGATTCAGTGCCGTGCTCACGAGAAGAGCGGCTACCACCGCAACGATTGCCAAGAGATAACGCAGGAGGGCACTCCTTGATATTCGATTGGAAAGAGTCGAAGCAGGAAAAGGATGAATCCTCATGGTGTTCAGCCTCACCTTTTAGTCCGACACGACGAAAGTGACGAAGAGGCAGGAACGAAAACACTGTACCAATTCTCCGATGATAACAGCATCGCTTGGGAAAAAAGAAACACGAAATGCATCTTCCTGAAAAATTAACAGCCGCCCGTTGTAAGCATCACAAATGAAATCATTTTCGGAGCCTTAGAGTGATCACTGGGGACGTGCTCTGGCCGGTCAGATAATGTACGCTATCGTACACGCTTCGCTGTATTGGGATGTTAATACCAAAGGGCTAGGGTTGAATGAAATCGCCTTTCCTGTCGCCGTCCGTCGTCTCGTACGAATCGGCCCGGCCAGCAACCTGTAAAGGGCATTTTATAAGGCATTACAGGAGGTTGCATGTCTCATAAGGTATTAATAGTCGATGATAACGCTCTGATTCGGCACTCCGTACGCGCCTGCATTGAGAGGAACACTGAGTGGGAGGTCTGCGGGGAGGCCGAAAACGGCAGAGTTGCCATCGAAAAAGTTAAGCAGTTGCATCCTGACGTGGTGCTTCTCGACTGGCAGATGCCGGTTATGAATGGATTGGATGCCGCCAGGGAGATCACTCGCATCGACCCTTCCGCGACCATGTTGATGATTACCCTGCACGACAGCCCGGGACTGACCGCTGATGCTCATGCCGTCGGGATTAAAGAGGTTCTGTCGAAGTCAGACGCGGTGGTGGACCATCTAATCTCTTCTTTGCGGAACGCCTGGGCGCGAAGCTAGAATCCACCCGGCGCTCCGGCGCGCCGTGGCGTAGACTGCACGTGTACGTGTGTAACAAACACGGACCTTGTAACAAAACAATCCTCGCAAACTGTTATCTGCGCACTGCTTCCGCGCATGTCGCGATCCGTCTTTCATAATTCTGCGTCTATCTGCTACTCTGCGAAGTTCCGTTCGAAGGAGCCAGCCCAATGCCACTTCGCAAGTTCGTGTTCTCAATCTTTGCAGTCGTCCTGTGTTTCAGCTTTTCTGTATCCGCGGCTGATAAGAAATCCAAAGAGTCGAAAGCCGACGACACCAAGCCTTCCTACGAACAGCCGCAACCCGCCACGGAAAATCTGGACTACACCATGTACCAGCGGATTCGTGATGAGGGACTGGCGCACTCGCACGTGATGGAGTACGCCTCCGGATTAATGGACGGCATCGGACCACGGCTGACGGGTTCTCCAAATCTCAAGCGCGCGAATGAATGGACGCGCGACCAGTTCACCGCCATGGGATGCAGCAACTCGCATCTCGAGGATTGGGGCGAATTCGGCCTCGGCTGGCGGCAACTCAACGCCTGGGTCCGCATGTCGGCGCCCGACACCGCCGTATTCATCGCCCAGGCCCTGCCCTGGTCACCCTCGAGCCATGGACCCGTCAGCGGTGGCGCGGTGTGGGTGAATGCGAAGGATGAGAAGGATCTCGAAAACTATAAGGGCAAGTTGGCGGGCAAGATTGTTTTCTTTGGCGAGATGCGCGAGGTAAAACCCGTCGACAAGCCCCTGTTCGAGCGCCGGGATGAAGCCGATCTCAAGAAGACCGCCGAGTTTCCGATTCACATTGGAGAGAAGGAGGACTTTTTCGCGAGCTTCATCAAGCGGCTGGAATTCCGTGAGAAGGCGGGAGCGTTCTTCGCCGCCGAACACGCAGCAGGCATTGTGGTGCCAAGCCGTGATGGCCGCAACAATGGCGGATCCGGCGGGACCATCTTTGACGACGGCGGGTCGGGCATGGGCTGGTTCACCTACAAGCGCGAACACGCCGAGGCTTTGCCCATCACCGTGATGGCGATCGAAAACTACGGGCGAGTCTATCGCCTCCTGAAGGCCAACGTCCCGGTCACCATCGAAATGGATGTGGAGTCCGAGTTCACCGGTGATCACGAGCACGGCTTCGACACCATCGCCGAAATTCCTGGAACTGATCCCAGGTTGAAAGAAGAAGTCGTGATGGTCGGCGGCCACCTCGATTCCTGGGCTTCCGCCACCGGAGCCACTGACAATGGCGCAGGCACCGTGGTCGCAATGGAAGTCATGCGCATCCTGAATACGTTACATGTGCAGCCGCGGCGTACCATTCGCGTAGGTTTGTGGACCGGGGAGGAGCAAGGCGAGTTCGGCTCTTACGGCTATGTGAAACAGCATTTCGGATTTGTGCCGCTCTCCACTGCCCCCGACCAGGTGAAGCTTCCGGAATTTTTGCGCAAGCCAGGTGGTCCGCTGGAACTGAAACCGGAGCAGTCGAAAATTTCGGGATACTTTAACCTGGACAACGGTACGGGAAAAGTCCGCGGAATTTATCTGCAAGAGAACGCTGCTGCCGGTCCCATCTTCCAGCAGTGGATGGCCCCGCTGCAGGACTTGGGTGTGAGCACCTTGACGATGCGGAATACGGGCGGCACGGATCACGAAGCCTTCGATTCAGTCGGCGTACCCGGATTTCAGTTCATTCAAGACCAACTCGACTACGGGTCGCGCACGCACCACTCTAATATGGACACCTATGAGCGGCTGCAGCCGGAAGATCTGGCGCAGGCTGCCGTCGTGGAGGCGATCTTCGTCTATAACACGGCGATGCGCGACCAGATGCTCCCACGCAAGCCGCCGCCGCATCCGGAAATGGAAGAGCAGAAGAAGGCTCCACTGAAGAACGTCATGCCAGGCGCGCAAGCGGCGGCCGAAGAGCAAATGAAGAAGCCCGGCGAATAATTGGAGTGTGCCGGTGGACCGCGATCGTGCCTGCCATCGGTCCGCTCACCGAGTAAACTCCAGCAGCGGAGGATGGCCTGATTCAGATTTGCCTGTGCCAACGTTCCTGGGATAGCCTCGTCTAAGATTCAACTTCCACAGTGGAGTGCTCCCATGTCTGCGATTCACCTGATAGTCAACAATCGTCCTCACGATCTTGAGATCGCTCCCGACACTCCTCTATTGTGGGTGCTGCGCGACAAGCTGAACCTGACTGGCACCAAGTACGGCTGCGGGATGGGCCTGTGCGGAGCGTGCACGGTTCACCTGGACGGTGAAGCCGTACGAGCCTGTCAGACGCCGGTCTCAACTGTGGGCGCGAAAAAGATCACGACAATCGAAGGACTGTCGCAGGACAACACGCATCCCGTGCAACAGGCATGGATCGCAGAGCAGGTTCCGCAATGTGGATACTGTCAGCCCGGCCAGATCATGTCCGCGGCGGCACTGCTGGCGAAGACTCCGAAACCCAGCGACGATCAAATCGAGACGGCAATGGTAGGAAACCTTTGCCGGTGCGGCATGTATCAGCGAATTCGCCGAGCCATTCATCGCGCGGCTTCGACCGCTGGGAAGGGAGCATAGCCATGACCATCAACCGCCGCCAGTTTGTGAAGAGAGGGGCCGCCGCCGGGGCAGGCCTCATGATTGGAGTTCGGCTCACCGGTCCGCTCGCGTGGGCGCAGGAATCGGATGCGGGAGCGAAGAAGCCGGCGCCGAATCCGTTTATCGCGTATGTCAACGTCAGGCCCGACGGTCACATCTCCCTTATCGTCGCGAAATCGGAAATGGGGCAGGGCATCAAGACCGGGCTTGCGATGATTCTGGCTGAGGAAGCTGAAGTTGATTTCAATGCGGTCAGCGTGCAGCAAGCGGATACGCGCCCTGATCTCTACGCCCACCTGGGCACCGGCGGCAGCGGCAGCACGATGGAGAACTTTACTCCACTGCGCCGCGCCGGCGCGACGGTACGCGAGTTGATGATTACAGCAGCCGCTTCCAGATGGAATGTTCCGTCAGCGGAATGCCACGCCAAGCAGGGAACTGTGGTGCACCTGAAGTCATCGCGCAAGGCCACCTACGGCGAACTGGTGGACGCCGCCTCGAAGTTGCCGCTTCCCGATCAGGAGAAGGTGCATCTCAAGAACGCTTCGGACTTCAAACTGATCGGCCATGCTACGCCACGAGTGGATGTGCCGTCGAAGGTGAATGGCAGCGCGCAATTTGGAATTGATGTGCGCGTCCCGGAGATGCTGTTTGCCATGGTGGCGCGCTGTCCAACCTTTGGGGGCAAGCCGTCGCACTTCAATGCGGAGAAGGCGAAGGCGGTCTCCGGAGTGCACGATGTTTTTGAGATACCCGCGCTTCCCGGCGACAAGTTTACCGCCGGAGGAATTGCAGTCGTCGCCGATTCGACCTGGGCAGCCATGAAAGGGCGTGAGGCGCTCGAGATTACGTGGGATCACGGTACAGCCGCCTCCGAGTCGAGCGACGGAATGCGCGAAGCTCTGCGCACCGCCGCGTCAACACCTGGGAAGCGCGTGCGCAATGATGGCGACGTCGATGCCGTCTTGTCGAATGGCGCAAGGAAAGTGGAAGCGCTATACGAGCTTCCTCTGCTGGCGCACGCGACCATGGAACCCATGAACATCACGGTGCATGCGCGCGGGAACGATGCCGAAGTCTGGGCTCCCACGCAATCGCCCGACTGGGTGCAGGGAACGGTCGCGCAGGTGTTGGGACTCAAGCCTGAAAAGGTGATTGTGCATACCACCCTGATGGGCGGTGGATTTGGCCGCCGCTATATGGCCGATTTCCCCGCCGAGGCGGCGCAGATTGCCAAGGTTGCAGGAAAGCCGGTGCAACTGGTCTGGTCCCGCGAAGATGATATGACGCACGACTTCTATCGTCCCGCATCGTGCCATGGCATGCGCGGCGCGGTAGATGCGAACGGGCATCCCACGGCATGGGTTCATACCCTGGCATCGACCTCAATTCGCGGATATTGGGATCCAAAAGCTTCGCCGGAAAGTCAGGAAGTGGGCGGCGCAAAAGAAATGCCGTACGCAATTCCAAATGTGCGGCTCGAGTTTAATCCGGTGGCGAGCGCGGTGCCACGGGCATGGTGGCGGTCGGTGGAGAATTCCTTCAACGGCTTTGCCGTGGAAAGCTTCATCGACGAACTGGCGGCCGCGGCCGGAAAGGACCCCGTCGAGTTCCGCAAAAATCTGCTGGTGAAATCAGCCAACTGGAAGCCAAAGAGCGAGGACGATCCCGATCCTGCGCGGCTGCGGGCCGTGCTCGAATTGGCAGCCGCTAAAGCGGGCTGGGGCAAACCATTGCCCAAAGGCCGAGGACGTGGAGTGGCTGCGTTCGCGTCATTCGGAAGCTATTTTGCCGAGGTCGCCGAGGTGACGGTGAAAGGCGGCGAGTTCAAAGTTGACCGCATCGTCGCCGCGGTGGATTGCGGACAGATTGTGAATCCGGAATCGGTGCGCTCGCAGACCGAAGGCGCAATTATCTACGGGCTCAGTGCCGCTCTGAAAAATGAAATCACAATCAAGAATGGCGCGGTCGAGCAAACCAATTTCGATGGATACGATCCCATTCGGATCAATGAGGCTCCGGAAATCGAGGTCTACCTGGTGTCGAGCCAGGAAGATCCCGGCGGCATGGGTGAGCCCGGTCTGCCCCCACTGGCCCCCGCCGTCGCAAATGCAATTTTCGCCGCCACCGGCCAGCGCCTGCGCAAGCTGCCGTTCCAGTTAAAGGCGTAGTGAGAGCGACAATGAGTAGGCAAGCGGTATAGGTTTTCTCTGCGTCCTCTGCGGATTTCTCTGCGTTCTCAGCGGGTTAAAGGTTTTTTGACGCAAACATCGCCAAGACACTCGCAAAGTTCGCAAAGAAGTTCGGCAGCGGTCTTGCACCCCAGCCAAGATGCAAAGACAAACGCCGCCGATCTCCCGGCGGCGCTCCTACGAATCCCTCGATGGAACGGCTTTCGCCTACCGCGGAGCTTCCTCCAACAATCCCTGCTCCAGCTTTTCCTGGCATTCGATGCAGTGCCGCGTCCACGGAACCGCTTCAAGACGCTTGGCATTGATCTCTTTACCGCAGTGAATGCATTCGCCGAAGCTGCCTTCACGCAGCCGGGCCAGCGCCTTATCCACCATCTGCAAAAGCTGCCGTTCATTATTGCTCTGGCTGAACAGGAACTCCTTGGTGTACGAACTGGCGGCGCGGTCGGCAATGTCCTGAGCTGTATCCTCGTCCGCAGAACGGCCATCCGCCTGAGTACGGTTCACCGTGCGACGCAATTCCTGCTGCCGTGTTTCCAGACGCTTTTTGAATGATTCGAGCTTCTTCTTATCCATAAGTCACTTCAACAGTTCTGCGTAAGAATGCCTACCTTAAGTTTAGACGCCCCTTCCCGGGGGCGTCCAAGGCCATAAGGCCAAACGAAGATAATAAGCGCGAAAATTATGATGCGTCAACCACCGGAATGGCTGTAGCAGCTTTGTCCTGACTCGGTGACGGAAATCACTGCAGTTCTATGACAGTGCGCCGCTAAGGCTTCGTACGAATACAATGTACGTCCTATCCAAGATACCTCGGCTCGCGTTGCGCTGAAGCAGTAATCGCCGGTTATCGCGGCAACGGATCCTTCATGTTGGCCAGGGCGTATCCCATTACGGCCATGGCGGCTGCGTTCTCGCGTAACTCGGAGGGAACAATCTTGTCGAGTGTGTCGGCGGCCGTGTGATGGTAATGGAAATAGGTGCGGCCATCCTGCATGATGCTCAGTGCCGGAACCCCTGATTCAGCCATCGCCGCAATGTCGGCTCCCGGAGGATAGCTGGTTGGCAGAAGCGCACTGGCGCCGAAGCTTTGCAAAATTTCCAGCACGGGCCGCAAAAGCTCGCTGGCGCGCGCGCTCATCTTCACGGCAAAGCCCAGCGGATGGGCCGCCCCGGAATCACTTTCAATCGCGCCTACCGTGTGGATGAAATCAGCCGAATAATCTTTGCTATAAGCCTGACTGCCCGAGCCGCCACTTTCTTCGTCCATCCACGCAATCACGCGCAAGGTGCGCTTCGGGCGCAAGTGCAATCTTTGCAGAATCTCAGCCGTCTCCATCGCTACCGCGACCCCAGCCCCGTCATCGATCGCTCCTGTGCCGAGGTCCCACGAATCGAGGTGCCCGGATACGATAACGAATTGTTCGGGATGCTCGCTGCCTTTCAGATCGGCGATCACGTTGTAGCTGATCGCGTCGGGAAGTTTCTGCGGAGTAAGCGTGAGGTGCATGCGGACTTTGCCCTCAGCGGCAAGATGCGCGATCAATGCTGCATCTTCAGCGGCAACCGCCCCGGCCGGAATGCCAGCAGGAAAACTGAATCCAGTGTGCGGCAATCGAAAGTCGGCGCTGCCCACCGAGCGCACTAACGCGGCCGCCGCGCCCAGATCGGCTGCGGCTTTCGGCCCAGCACCGCGATAGCGTACGGATTCGCCATACGCCGCGAAGGCCATTCCGCCCGCAGCTTTCTGCTTGTCGAAAATCTCATTGAAGAGCACGATCTTGCCCGCCACTTTGTCGTGGCCAAGTGCCTTCAGTTCGTCGAAGTCCTTCACCACCATTATCTCGGCGGTAATGCCGTCAGCGGGAGTTGACGTGTTCGGTCAGCTCGGCGGTTTCCGCCCCGCGCACCCAGTGCGGAACCTTTACCTCATCGAGGTGAACCTCGAGCCCGAGCTGGCGCAACTCGCCGGCAACGTATTCCACTGCGGCTTTGGCCTGCGCTGATCCTGCCAGTCGCGGACCGATGTTCTCGGTCAGGTGCGTGACCTCGCGATAGGCGTAATCATCGGCGAGAGCGGCCTCCTTTATTGCCCCAAGCTCCTCCACCAACTGAGCAGGGAAATTGGCCTGCTCCGATGCAGATGCTGGCTGCGGCGCCATGAAGTTTACAGGCGCGTTGGCTGGTGGCTTGGGTTGCGCATTCTGGGCAATGGCAGTGCTCGCGAGAAGGGCAATCAGAAGAGTCAGGCCAGAGTTGAAGATTGGTTCAGAGCGGGAGTGGCGACGAGTCATGATCGTTGGTCAGTGTATCTGACATCGAGGGGAGAACGAAATTAGGGGGGAACTGTTAGAAATCCGATGGCTGCCCTGACGCCCGGAACTGCATCCAAGCTCCTCAATGATTCCGAGAAGAAGACTGTCTTGCCTGGCTCTTGCGTTGTGCATTGTTACTTGTAGTTTTCCGAACTGGGCAGTCTCTCAAACCAGCAACGACTTGCCCGATAGTCCATCAGAGGTATCCCGCATCAAGCATCGCAATGATCCAGGGTCAGACCGCGAGGTGTCGTGGAAATCTCTGCCCAAGGACTTTTTGCACGATCAGAAAGAAATCTGGCTGTTTCCGAAACAATTGGGGAAAGGGCGGTACTGGGTACCCACGCTCGCTGTTACGGCAGGAACTGCGGGCCTCATCTATGCGGACCCTCATGCCATGCCCTATTTCCGTACCCACGCCCGCAACATGGACGACATAAATGACGTCTTCGACCCCTTGATCACTTCGGCGGAAGTGATAGCCGTTCCGGTTGTGCTTCTCGGCGCTGGATATATCAGGCATGACAGCTATCAAGTGAGTACCGCATTGTTAGCTGGCGAGGCGTACGCCGACAGTGCTGTCGTCGATCTGGCCATGAAGGCCGTCACTCGAAGAAAACGCCCCAACGATGTTCCACCGGGAGCTCCATTCACTGACACTTTTTTTAGCGGCGGCAAATCACCGTTCAAGGGCAGTGCATTCCCCTCCGGGCATGCCGCCGGAGTGTTTTCAGTAGCAACGGTCGTTGCCAGCCGCTACCAACATCATCGCTGGGTGCCCTGGCTGGCGTACAGTTTTGCCACCGCCATCTGTGCTTCCCGCATAACCACCAGTGCGCATTTTCCATCTGATGTGTTTATGGGGGCAGCATTGGGATACACAATTACCCGCTACGAAGTACTACGTCCGCGGTGAATTGCTGAAATCTCACCCGCCGGCTTCCCCAAACCGCGGAAGCTTCCCCAAAAAAATGGCCCCATCACTGGGGCCACGTTTCAAGAGGCTACGGATTTGGTGGGCAATGTCAGGAAAGGCGATGCATGACTCCGTTCCGCCAGCCGGAACGGTTCGGGTAGTGACGCGGGGAATCGAAGAGAGTGTAGGTCATGTTGCTAGAGTTTGCGGCCTCTTTGTTACTGGTAACAGAAGCATTTCCCAAGCCAAAACCAGAATTCTTATGATCCCGCTCACCCTGTCGCATAAGTCGAAGCGACGTAAGTACTTACGAAAAACGAGGAGTGAGATGCGGGTGTCGGCTTGGAAATCACAGCAAAATTGAAAGTGCAGAACAATGCATATTCCCTGCACTCTGCTACCGATGCGCCAAAACAGCAAGCCCATGGCGGGTTGTAGCCAGCCATGGGCTCGAAGTGAAAGGGATTTTTTAAGGTCTAGCTGTTGCCGGCTACGGTGCGCAGCTTGCCCGGCAGAAAGTGATACGGGGGCCACGGACCGCTGATCGCGACCTCGCAGTTCTTCAACTGCTTGGCGGCGGTGGTATAGCGGTTCTGATACTTTTCCACGCTCTTGGAATCGATCAGGTGGGCGATGTCGATCAACATTCCCTCAGGGGCGACCTTCTTGCAGCTGACTTCTTCTTCCAGCGGACTGAATAGTTTGTGGACCTGGACTGAGAGCGCCCGGGCCTTGGTCTGGCGTTCGCGCTCGCGGGACGCCTTCACCTTCAGCTTCGAGAGGTAGTCGCCGCCAACCGTGTCTGGCAGCACAACGTCGATCATGGCTTCGCGTAGCGATCCGTCCCGCACGATTAGTTTGATGTGCATTTCGGATTTGCCGCGCAATTTTGCGACGCTCAGGCCAAAGGCGCGCCGGTTGACCCGGACAGCCTGCCGAAGTGCGTCATCGCTGTCGAAGATTGTGCCGAACTTGAAAGGTAAAACCGTGGAATTCCGGAAGCAGTTGCTGACCACACGCGCGTGCTCAATCGCGGATTTCTGGTCAAGTTCACTGGCTGTGTGGTCGTATTCGCTGACGATCACCGCGAATTCACCACTGGGATAGCTCAGAACCGCAGCGCCGTTCACTCCTTGAACGCCCTCTAACAGGAAAGGGCGGCGAGTGCGGGTTCCATTGGGTAGGGTTTGGTGCTCGGTAAGACAGTACGCGTACCACGCCATGTTGAACTCTCCGAACCGGGATGGAGGCAGACCGGGCCGCCTCTCACGTCGAGTCTTTCGCTAAGTTTGTAAAGCGACTGGAAGTTGTGGAAAACGGGCGGTACAGGGTTTAACGAACCGGAAACGCTTACAATCACATTTCCTATTTGCATATTACTTTGGGCACCTACAAAAAAGCAACTTTTTAATGGCGAGAGGCATCGAAAGCCCTCATTTTGAGGAGGTCGAGCGGTTGCTACGCTCTTGCAGGGCGAGCAAAACTACACGCAGCATTTCATCCCAGGGCGCAGGCTTGCCGGTCCATATTTCGAACTGGCGCGCCGCCTGATGGGCGAACATTTCAATTCCTGGGATGACCTGCGCCCCCCGCTCCTTGGCCAATTTTAGGAAGCGGGTCTCGCCCGGATCGTAAATCATATCAAAGACATAGCGGGAATTTATCTCTTTGTCCTGAAGCGGCGTATCTCGCGTGTTCCCCATCCCAACCGGGGTCGCGTTGATGATTACGTCGAAGGCCAGCTTCTTCAGGTCGGCGCGCTTCACAATTCGGGCGCGGGCCTGGTGTGCGAGCTTCTTGGCCGGACCGGCCGTGCGATTCAGGATATAGACTTCCGACCCCCGCTCTTTCAGCCCAAACACGGCTGCCCGGGCCGCCCCGCCCGCTCCAATCACGAGAATTCGCGCACCCTCCAGGGTATTCAGGCGGCGTTCCAGCGGGCGGACGATTCCCGACGCATCCGTGTTGAACCCATAAAGATTGCCATCCTGGGCTCGCACCACGGTGTTGCAAGCCCCGATCTTCGTCGTATGGGAATCCGTGTTGTCCAGGTGATGCAGGATTGCTTCTTTATACGGCATGGTCACGCTGATGCCGTGAATGGGGATCTCCCGTACGCAGGTCAGCAGATCTTTCAGCGTCTTGGCATGCAGCGCCAGATAGACTGCATTCACGTTCTCGCGCCGAAACGCCGCGTTCATAATCGCCGGTGACAGCGAGTGGGCTACAGGATCCCCCGCCACTCCATAGACTCGCGTCGCGACGTCGACCCGTTCGATCCGATATACGTTGCGCAGTTCTTGCGCGGTCACCTGTCCCGGCGCTGTCTCTTCCCCGGCAATAGCGGAGGCAAACGTGAATACGCTTCCCGCGCGCACGCCCAGAACACGGCTGATAATGCCTTGTTCGCCCATGCACATGCCCACCAGCGAGTGCCGGTCGCCTTGCCGCGCCAGGAACTTGATCATCGTGACGTTGTCCGCGAGCGTGGTCGCGGTGCTGACGACCTTGTAGAAGTCCGCCGGATACGCGACCATCTTCTCCAGCGTTTCGTCCAGCTTCTTGGTGCCGCGGAAATCATGGAAAG
>QIAK01000078.1:29123-30854 GCA_003225515.1 Acidobacteriota bacterium
CGGCGGCCGCGGACTTATTCAAAATATCCAACTGGGAGGCAATCGAGCCCCGAAACTTCCCGCCACTGGTAGCTCGTCGGCAGGTGGCGATTACCACCATGCCGGAGTGGGACTCAATGAAGCGCTTGATTCGAGCCAAGGCCAGCCCCGGCTTCGGCAAGTAGTCCAACCTGAACTCAAGAAAGGGGTTATCCCGCGCCAGCAGCTCCGCCTTATCGACCATTTCATTGGGGTCGGACCCAATGACAGCCACGCAGACTCGTGGCAATCGCAGGGGCAGCAGACGCGGCGCGTAAGGGGGAGCGGAATTCATCGTTCCAAGTTCAGTACGCTGGGACCCGAGCGTACTGAATGACGGCGAATATTACAGGGCCTTAATTACTTATGCAACAACGGATTATATTCCAATCAAAAACTTCGACTGGAATTTTCACCCCACAGTGTCCAACACCCTCGTAACCTTGACCCACCCTTACCTGCTTGTTACCTTCCGGCTGAAGCCTTTCTCTTTTGGCATTTGACTAGGGAGAGGGACGCAAATGCTCCCTTCCCGGAGGTAACATGAAGAAAACAGGACTGTTCGTGTTGTTGCTCGCGACGGCGGTTTGGGCGCAAAGCGGTACCGAAGCCTCTGCCGATCCCCAGGGAACTTCACCGACCACCACCAGCTTTCCCACCCTGCGGGTGCAAACGCCTACCTACGCCGACCTGTATTGCGCTGGATTCATCAGCAAACAGATCCTGCCCGACGCTAACTATGTGGCCGGTGGGCTGCAGACACCCACCACAACGAAATTCGTGCGTGGCGACATGATCTATCTCCAGGGAACCGGCTTAAGTGCGGGCGCGGAGTACGAGATTGTGCGGGCGCTGCGCGACGTAAACGAGTATGAAATGTATCCGGGACAGCGGAAACTGCTGAAGGAAACCGGCCAAGCCTACGAAGAAGTAGGTCGCGTCAAGATTGTCGACACCCGCAGCCACACCGCGATTGCGCAGATCGAATATTCCTGCGACGGAGTCAATCCCGGCGATACCGCCATTCCGTTCGCGGAAAAGCAGTTTGTTCCGTTCCATGCTCCCGTTCGTTTCGATCGCTATCTGCCGGCCAGCGGCAAACTTTCCGGCCGCATTGTGATGGGTAAAGATTTCGATTCTCAACTCGGAACCGGGCAGAAGGTTTATCTCAACCTGGGCGCCAATCAGGGCGTCAAAATTGGCGACTACTTCCGCGCCGTGCGCTCCTATGAAGCCGACCTGAAAGATCCGGTCGACTCGTTATCGTTCAAGGCAGCAATTGCCGAGGACACGCAGAAGAAAGTTCCTTCGGTTGATCCCGCTATGTTCACCAAAGGAAACGGACCCGTGATTCACGTGCGGGATTTGCCCCGCAGGTCCGTGGGCGAGATCGTGATCATCGGCGTAACCAACACCACAGCGACTGGTATGATCGTCTTCGCTTTAGAGGATGTGCACGCAGGCGATTCTGTGGAAGCGGACGCGGTGCAGTAAGCTTTCGCTCCACATACGAACAATCGAAAATTGAGAAGCCGGTAACCTAAATCGTTGCCGGCTTTTTTCTTCGAAAAAAAACGCAGATCCCCTGCGTGTCCTTACTGTCCTTCGTGGTTATGCTTCTCCCCGAATACCTCCGCGGTGAAAGCTTCAATGGCCGCGCCTTTTTGCCAGGCATCGCGAGGCAGTCCCGCTTTGCGGCAGGTTTGTTCCAGA
>QIAK01000173.1 GCA_003225515.1 Acidobacteriota bacterium
CACGCCGTGACCGCCCAGCCACGCCTTCACCAAACCGCTCCCGAAATACAGGCATACGGCAACGTCAGCCATAACCTTCCGCTCGAGTTGGAAGAACCCGTACGCCTGGAGATAACCGAACGCCTCAACCAATTGCTAGCTGATACGATCACTATTCGTGACTTGTACAAGAAGTCTCACTGGCAGGTCGCTGGCCCTACTTTCTACCAACTTCATCTCTTGTTTGATAAACACTTCGAGCAACAATCGGGATTGGTAGACGCCATCGCGGAGCGCATTCAGTTGCTCGGTGGAGTTAGCCTGGCGATGGCGCCGGATGTGGCGGAAACGACCCGCATTCCGCGGCCCCCTCGCGGCCGTGAGGAAGTTCCGGTGCAGTTGTCTCGATTGCTCGAGGCGCACCAAATCATTATTCGTGACTGCCGCACCTTCGCATCCCGCGCCTCGCGGTTAGGCGATGACGGAACCAATGATCTGATCGTAAGCCAGGTCTTGCGCAGCAACGAATTGCAGACATGGTTCCTTAGCGAACATCTTGTCAATGTCCCGCTCGTGAACGCAGAAAGAGATGGTCGCAAAGCGCGCACCCTACGTTAAGCCACCTTATCAGGTGCGCTCATCGCGGATCCAGGTTAACGCCCGTGTCGCGGCCGGCATCCCCAGTGTGCTGACTGCCAACAGAGCTACGTGATCGATCTCTTCCTGCGTGATTCCGACACTGTGGGAATTCCGAACGGCTGAGTGCGTAGCACCTTCCAGCCCGGCGCCAATCGAGAGTGCCAGTTTCACCAGACGTCGCGACTTCTCATCAAGCGGTCCCGCCTCGTGACAGCGGCTGCCTAACTCATTAAATGCCTTCCACACGGTCGGATAAAGTTTCCATAGTTCTTCAACAGCCTTCGGTATTTGTCGAGGCATGCGAGTGCTCCTTCGGTGGTTTGGTCTCATCCCAAAACTACGTCCCAGAGCACGTTACCAGTGTGTGTTTTCCGGAGCAAGCAGCGCCCGAACGCGATTCTAGGCTCTTGATTAGGCGAGAGCAGGAGGGTGCCGCTCCGAGCCGGCACCCTCCGGGAATCAACAATTTGAAGAAGACGCGTCTCTTCAGGCGGCCGATTCCTTCCTGGACGCTGAGGCTGCTGGCTTCGCGAGGCCTTTCCCGAGGAAATTCACTAACTCGCGATTCACTTCGTCGGCATGAGTCCAAATAATGCAGTGCGGTCCATCCTTAACCGTGACCAGGCTGGCTCCTTTGATCAGTTTTGCGGCCCGAAGTCCAGACGCGGAAAACGGCACAATGCGGTCCGCGTCGCCGTGAATGACGAGCGTCGGCACGTCGATGCGCCTGAGATCTTCGCGGAAATCCTCGTGCCAGGTTGCCACGCAGGCAAGACTCGCTGTGGCAGAGGCTCCCGCGGCGACGTTCCAGCTAGCCTGAATCGCCTGCTCGCTGACGCTCTTGCCCAACAACACGTCCGTGTTGAAGAAATTATTGAAGAACTCCGTAAAGAAGACGTAACGGTCTGCCATGATCGCTTTCTGAATGCCTTCGAACACGGCGCCGTCCACGCCCTCGGGGTTGTCGGGCGTCTTCAGCAGGAACGGCGGAACAGATCCGATGAATACGGCCTTGCTCACTCCCGCGGACCCGTATTTCCCTAAATAGCGAGCCACTTCGCCTCCGCCCATCGAGAAACCCACCAACGTGAAATTACGCAGTTTGAGATGGGTCACAAGTTTATGAAGATCTTCGGCGAAAGTGTCGTAGTCGTACCCAGTTGTTGGCTGGCTGGATTTACCGAACCCTCTCCGGTCGTACGTGATAACGCGATGCCCGGCATCCAAAAGTACCGGAATCTGCTTCTCCCAAGAGGCTCCGCTTAACGGATATCCGTGGATAAGGACAACCGCATCACCCGAGCCATGATCTTCGTAATACAGTTCGATGTTGGTGGCGTTTTCTTTCGCGACATTAACGTATGGCATTGAGATTCTCCTTTTTCTTTTCTCTTAATTCGACGAGTTGAGGGTTGACAGTGATCGCGGTGCGTTCTCTGAACTCTATCCGGTTTGTGACTGATCACGACTGCCCTTCAGTCGCGATCAACATCAACGCTGTCTGTGCCAGGTTCCGTCGGTCTTAGGGTTTATCTTCTGCAGGGATGGGAAGCTTCTCCTCGATCTTCAGGATTTTCTTGGGCGCATGTTTTCGAAAAAGCCGCTTCATGTCGGGCGCAAATTCGCGCAGAAGATCTCCGATCGCATCCGAGCTGAGCGCACCACTGAAACGGTCCATCGTATCGCCCAGGGTTCGATCGTGCCTCGGGTAGTAACTATTTTGTAGAGCGCTGCTGAATAGCGCACCCAGAAACTCAGACGTGTTGAACGTGCTATCGCCGTCTTGGTTCTTCGTAATCGCGACCCTGGTTATCGAATACCAAGCCCGAGGGAAAAACCTCGTATTGGGCGAGTAGAAATATCGTGGGTCCTGATGCAACATCGTGGACAACGCGACCTCCTGGATGAATCTGCGGGATTCTGTATTCGCCAGAGTCGCCCCCAGTCGTTTTCCCCAACCTTGCATACCTCCACCATAGTGCGGCCACTGGCCCGTGGCCTGAGCCTCGGTCGCCTCAAAGGCTGCCGACGCGAATGTATAAGGCGAATACGTTTGTTTAAGAAATAGGTATACCTTGCAGTGTGCGGACAAAGGTGCATAGATCATGGATCCAGCTGCCGTCGTAGCTTCCCCGGGGTTCGCCTGAGATTGGGCAACATCAGGCACCCGCAAACTGCACAACGTTGCTACTTGATCTGACGGTCGACCCGGGTCCCTCTCGACGGCGTGGTAACCGGTGGTTGGAACGGATTTCGCCGGCTCCTGTGCCACGGATGGGACTTGCGCATGGCCGAGTCCGAGTGCGGCCCCAATCGAAATGGTCAACAGCGCGGCGTGGGTTAATGAGGTCACATTCTTGTGTCGTCGCTGCGGTTGAAAGGGAGGCACTCCTGTTGCTCCTCAGAGCGAAAAGCGCACCGTGATAATCCCGCGATGGCTATGTTGGTGTGCATTCTTATCGCCACATGCCACGACGGCACGCGGCCAATTTCTTGCGGTTGAAATGGGAATGCACGGAGGATGACCCACGCACAAGTCGGCATGTGGACACTAAGTCAGCACCTCGACGTTGCCGTCCTAGCCCCCCGCCAAATCCTCAACAGTATGACTTCATAAACCTTTGCACGACAATGCGGTATGGGTTTCTAAGTCGCGCAGGCGTTTGGAATTGCAACTGCATTCCTCACCTCCGAAAGGGAGGCTCAAATGAAGCCCATAAGCCGTACAGCAGTTTGCACCGTACTTTTTTTGATTTCACTGGGAACCGCACTCGCGCAGCAGGTGAAAACCGACTTCGATCATCAAGCCAATTTCTCGCAGTACAAAACCTACTCCTGGCAGACAATTAAGCCAGCCAATTCTCTTTGGGACGCGCGGATCAAGAGCGCAGTCGATGCCCAATTGGCGGCCAAGGGCTGGATTCAGGTCGACAATGGTGGCGATGTAGCCATCGTGGCGATTGCGACGTCGCATACCGAAAGGACACTTCAAACTTTCTATAACGGTATGGGCGGAGGATGGCGTTGGCGTGGATTCGGAGGGATGGGAGAAGCCACCACCACGGAACAGGACTACAAGGAAGGAACCCTCGTTGTCGACATGTACGACAGCAAAAGCAAGCAGCTGATCTGGCGCGGTAGCTCCGAGGACACCGTGTCGAACAACGCTGAGAAAAATGAAAAGAACCTGGACAAAGGTGTCGCCAAGATGTTCAAGAAGTTCCCGCCTCAAACCGCGAAGAGCTAGAAGTTTCTGCCTTGGTGAGAGGCTGAACAGAACTTGAAAGGGAAGAAAATGCAAACTCGCAAACTCGGCAACTCCGATCTTCACATCACTCCAGTCGGCTATGGCGCCTGGGCCATAGGCGGCTCGGGCTGGCAGTTCGCATGGGGTTCGCAGGATGACAATGATTCCATCGATGCCATTCACCGCGCCCTGGAACTCGGTGTCAACTGGATTGACACTGCCGCCGTCTACGGTCTGGGACATTCTGAAGAAGTGGTGGCGCGCGCCCTGAAGAGCTGGTCTGGCCCACGGCCGTACGTTTTTACCAAGTGCGGCCTCCGCTGGGACGACGATGGCAACGTGAGAAAAGTACTGACCGCTGATTCGATCCGCCACGAGGTCGAAGACAGTCTCCGTCGGCTCGCGGTCGAGGTGATCGACCTCTACCAGATCCACTGGCCTCCAGACCCCGATTCAGCCGAACTGGAAGAAGGATGGTCAACGCTCGCTTCTCTGCAGCGGCAAGGCAAGGTACGGTGGATTGGGGTTTCCAACTTCAATGTCCAGCAGCTGCGTCGCGCGCAGGCCGTGGCTAGCGTCACTTCCCTGCAGCCTCGGTACTCGCTAGTGCACCGCGAGGCTGAAGACCAGGTTTTGCCTCTTTGCAGGCGAGAAAACATTGGGGTCATCGTTTACTCTCCAA
>QIAK01000628.1:0-1474 GCA_003225515.1 Acidobacteriota bacterium
TCGCTCAGAGACAAATTCACGCACTGACCCAGAAAATGTCCGAGAGCGGTTCCGGTGTCCTACGGAAAATCTTTCGACCACTGGCGCAATATCCGCTACTCACGACGACCATGACCGATCTCTCTGGTAAGGCCATGCTGGCGATCGCTGCGGTACAGCAGAGAGATTGGCGATTTATTGCAGCGACGGCTCTTTGGAGCAACGGTGATCTCGGAGTGATCTGCAAGGATGAAAACTTGTTGAGCTGGACACAACCCGCGAATCAGAAACTGAAGGTGTTGCCGCGGCTAGAAGCGTAGCTGTTCGCGAGTTTTCTCTTAGTGCAGTTCCTGCTGACATTCGAATTGCCATAAGATTCCACCTCGTTAGTTTAGAGGCCGCCTATGCGGCGGCCTCGGCGGGTTCTGCGGCCTGCGCCGTGCTGCGCTGGCCGGCGCGGAGTTGATGATCGAGTTGGCGACGATATCGTAGGTGGGGACTCTTCTTGTGTCCCTGTCGGCCAGACCGGCCTCCTCGCCTCTTGCCGCCTTGCTTTCGTATTCGCGGCTGCGCTTTTGTAAAGAGTTTGTCTCGCTAGCGAGACGGGGCTCCCACCGCCCCTTGCGCCCTTGACGAAAGATATGCGTGCCCTTCCTGAAGGCAGCGGCGTACGCGGCGAGCCTGCTCCAGACCTGGATGCGGTGCCACCCGGTCCGCTGCTCGCGCTCGCCGCCCTTCAGGTACTGCACATGTCAGCAACCGGCGCTTATCCGTCATGTTGAGGCACTGAACAGGCTGACTTCCGAGTGGCCGTGATCCAACCGCTGGTCCCGCCATCGAGCGACGCAAGCTCGAGCACTCTCGCCCCCCGTCACAGTAAACGGCTATCATCGGACTGAAACGAGCATCCACCAAGTAACAATGACCGCCAATGACTTTCGCGTTCGCCCTGCCACCGCCATCGACGTGCCGGCCTTGGCTCGACTCCACGTGGCCACTTTCGTCGAGACACACGGCGGCCGTGGCCCCAGCTGCGCCGTTCGCGAACGGCAATGGGGCGAAGCCTTCTCCCAACGCTCTGACGACTGGTTCTGCGTCGTTATCGTCAGTCCCGATGGTGAACTGGTCGGCTTCGCTAAGGGTGTCCCGCATCACGATATTCCCGGGTACAGCGGCGAACTGAACAAGATCTACATCTTGCGCCAGTATCATCGGCTCGGACTCGGCAGGCGGCTACTCGGGGAGGTCAGCCGCCGGTTTCTCGCCAGCGGGATCACCTCGATGCTCTTGTTCGGCGATGCCCAAAATCGTTCCAACGGCTTCTACGAACGAATGGGGGCTGAACGCCTGTTTGCTACGAACGGCGATTTTCACGGTGGCTATGCCTGGCGTGACATCCGGCCGCTCGCCGCTCACTACTAATAAATGAGTTTGACTCGTTGATATTAACGAACGGTCCATCCTATTCATGGGCCTTGTGCCAGGTCAGGTCTTT
>QIAK01000628.1:1664-2914 GCA_003225515.1 Acidobacteriota bacterium
GATCGATGCGCTTGCCGTAGTGGCGACCAATGTTGAGGGTGCGTCGCCCTCCGGCCTTGCGTTATCCGATGATACTCGAGCGTGCTTTGCGGCGGCAATGAAATCCTGACAGATCGCAATCGCCGTGAGTTCGTTTTCGCCGATTCGCCGGAACATGATTTCCTTTGTGCCGGCATCCGAGTCAAAACGCCATGCGCCGTTCTTGTTGACGAGTGGGAGCGGGAACGGCCAGTTTTCGGCGCCGATATAGAGGGTCACCGACCCATCGATCTCGCGACAAAGCCGGTGCATCTCCTGGTATTTTTGGACGAACAGTTCGCGGTCTACCTTATCCTGGCCTGGGTCGCGTGAGGACGTGAGGTCCGTCGAAGCGCCGAGGATGTTTGCGATGGTCTCCTCGTTATTGCTCTGTACAGCCTGGAAGAGGCTTTGAGTAGCCTCCGCAGCCGAGGAGAACGTCGGCTGCGGAGCTTGTTGGGCCGCGCCAATGGTTGTTGAAAAGGCAAGCAGTGCGAACGAAACCGTTACCGATCGCGTGCGCCCGGACAATTTGTGGAGTAATCGATCGATCATGTTGATCATTCCTTGTTTCATGAGTTCAATTCACCTCGGTGATGCTATCGATGGCCGCCGCCTCCGTGGAAGCCGCCCCCGGCTCCATGGACGCCGCCATGGAATCCGCCTCCAACGCTGCCTTGGCCCCGGAAGGAGTTACCGTGCGCGATATCGCCATGACTAAAGCCGCTGAAGGCGCCGGAATGGATGCCCGTAGCCCCGTGCGAAGGGGCGGCTCCATGAAATGCGTTGCTTCCACCAAGACTGCGGCGGGCCCGAGAGTCGAAAGTCGTTCGACCCGAATGAAAGGTGTTGCGGTTCACGATGGTGCTGCTGTGCGATACGTAGGTGTTGTGGTTGTAGACTACCCTCCCGCGGTGGTGCCAATCGTATCCCCAGTTGTGCCAACCCCAGCCGAAGCCGCCGAAGAACCCGACGCCAAAGCCGAGCCCGAAACCGATTCCAGGGCCATCCAGGTAGAGTCCGGGATAGGCATACCATCCGGGGAACATCGCCAAGGGAGCCCCGTAAGCCATCCACGGATCATATTGCGGCACGTAGACAACGTCAGTTTGCGCAGGTTCGATGATGATCGTTTTCCCCTTCGTTTCCACCTTCTGTTGAGGCGTGGTGTTCAGATTCCCAGCCTGCTTGGCGCGGTCGCGCATGGTTTGAACCGCCTGACTCAATTCCTG
>QIAK01000629.1 GCA_003225515.1 Acidobacteriota bacterium
GGCCAAACAAGCAGAATGAAGGTCCCAGCAAGGCCGCGCGTTTCAATCACGAGATTCTTTGCATCCAGACCTCGCGTCTGGACAGCAGCATTGATAGTTAGCGGACGCAGAAGGGAGATGAAGCCAGGCAGAGGTGAGGTCCAGTCCGAGATCGGGGAACCCGCCCGTAGAAATCTGTATTCAATCGGGGGCTCAACGAANNAAGATCGACCATGGAACCGTGTGGCCCCTTGAAGATCAGGATCATGGGATGTTCTCGGATCTGAACGTGGTGAGCTTTTGATTCCGAATTAAGGACAAGCATCAGGCACGCGACCGGGCAACGCCGGTTCGTCGAAGCCTCCGTCAGCAGCAATAGCGTGAGAATTAGGTCTCGGTGGTAATGTCCTGCTTTCCACAAGTCGAATAGTTGAAGATTCCCGCAAGACTCTCGCGCGACCACTCAACACGGCCGGCATTCGCCGGAAATGGCAGAATTCCGCGCTTCACTCCGTCGCCCAGCCATTTCAGGAATTGTTTCTTGTCTCCTTTGACCATCACGGGATGGCAACCGATCCCGAGCAGCGGAATCACCGCCTTGTGTTTCTCAAGTTGTCGATAGAACCAGTCCGCCCACTCCGGCATTCCCGGAAGTCCGTAAATTTGGGCTATAGATGTCCACACAAATTCGGGTCGCGAGTGCGCCAGGATCGTTCGGGCCGTGCTGCCAGTGTTATTTATCAGGTCCTCGGAGATTCCGATTACGTGGCGAAGCGGCTTTTTCCTA
>QIAK01000174.1 GCA_003225515.1 Acidobacteriota bacterium
CCGTGCGCCATCGAGAACCGCGAGCAGGCCTTTACTGTTGCCGAGCGCGTGCATCGCGCCGGGGCGCAATTTTTTCGCGGCGGCGCCTACAAGCCCCGCACCTCTCCTTACTCTTTTCAAGGACTCGGCGAGGAAGGCCTGCGCATCATGGCGGAAATCCGCGAGCAGTTCGGGATGAAAATCATTACCGAGGCGATCGATCACGAATCGCTCGATCTGGTCGAAGAATATGCGGACATGATCCAGATTGGCGCGCGCAACATGCAGAATTTTTCCCTGCTGAAGCGTACCGGACGCGCCCGCAAACCCGTGCTGCTGAAACGCGGCATGTCCGCCACTCTGGAAGAATTCCTCATATGTTGCGCTGTGCGAGCGCGGCGTGCGCACATTCGCCGACCATACCCGTAATACCCTCGATCTGAGTCTGGTGCCGGCGGTACAGCGTCTGAGCCATCTCCCGATCCTGGTCGACCCCAGTCACGGCACCGGCAAACGCAACAAAGTCACTCCCCTGTCGCGCGCGGCGGTAGCCGTCGGCGCCGATGGATTAATGGTCGAAGTCCACAATCAACCGGACCTCGCGATGTCCGACGGCCCGCAATCCCTCTTCCCCGACCAGTTCGACCAACTGATGATGCAGGTACGGCAGATCGCGGCGGTCGTAGGGCGGACCGTGCCGGCGATTGGGCTGCGAGAGACGGTCGCAGTCAGCAAATAGTGATTGTTTTTCCGATTCGGAGATGGTCGGGGTGGAGAGCCGACGGCTTGCCCCGCGACCTGAAAATCGCCTGCAGTTCCGCTCCTGATCTGAACGACAATGCGATTGCAGCCGTGAAGAAATGCAAATTTGCACCCGCAACCAAGGATGGCACACCAGTCGCTGTCGAAATTGTCGTCGAGGTCTCTTTAGGCTCTACAACAACCACTAGGCGTCCGCTTTTCTTGGCCTCCGGAACATTTTGTGTGTATAATCGGATAATCTGATTTTATGAAAAAGACCTCCATCTCGGTCACCGACGCTGCCCGCAACTTCGCCGATTGCGTGAACCGCGTCCGCTATCAGAACATGACGTATGTTCTGCTCAAAAACGGCACACCCGTCGCCCGCCTCGTTCCAGAGGATAAGAAGGTTTGCACGGGTCGCGATCTCGCCAAAGCCCTCCGTAGAATTGATTTATCGACGGATGAGGCGGTCGCTTGGAATCGCGACCTGAAGAAAGCACGTAAGGGTCTGAAATCCCAACCCGACAAATGGCGATAATGCTCGATGCCGATGTCATTATCTGCGGTGAGAGAGGAACCCTCGACCTCGCGACATGGATGTCGCAACACGAAAGCGAAGGGTTCGAGGTTGCAGCGATTACGGTGGCGGAACTGTGGCATGGAGTGGAACGCGCCAGCGCCGAGCACCGGGTCCAGCGTGAGCGGTACATTCGCGCGATTCTGGAAGAGTTGCCCATGATTCCCTACACCGGAACAACCGCGTTAGAACACGCGCGAATATGGGCGTCAATGGAATCCTCGGGCCAAATGATTGGTGACTACGACCTGATCGTTGCTGCCACGGCCCTTGAACGTGGAAGTTCCGTCGCGACCTTCAACAAACGCCACTTTCAACGAGTCAAGGGGCTAAGAGTGGTTGAGCCCAGGTAGAACCTGTGGACAATTCCAGATAGAACCTGTGGACAATTAAGGGGCCCTCCCCAGTTCTGGTAATCTTCCCCTTCCGCCTCGGCGGCATCCACCTTGCGAAAACTTCTCTTCATCGTCTTAGCGATCCCCATCTTCGGCGGCCTCGGATGGTGGTACTTCCGCGAGCAATCATTTCCAGATTACGGTCCTGCCTACCGCGAATACGCTTACGTCACCAACGGCAAAAGCAACACGGTCAGTGTGATCGACCTGCGGACGTTCGCTCTCTTCAAGACCATCAATGTCGGCAGCGAGCCCAGCGGGATCGCAGCCAATAGCAAGAAGAATGAAATCTATGTAGTCAACGCCGGATCGAACAACATCACAATCATCAATGCCGAAACGAACTCCGTGGCAGCTACCATCGGCGTTTACGGCCACCCCTACTTCATCGACGTCACCGAGGACGGCAAGCGTGCCTACGCCGCCAACTCTGGCTCGGGTATCGTCAGCGTAATCGATCTCGAAAAAAGAATCGTGATCGGAAATGTGCGTGTAGGCGCTTCGCCAGGACTGGCACGCGTTTCGCCCGACGGTTCCACGGTGGTTGTCAGCAATCGCGGGGACAATACAGTGTCCATCATCGACGCCCAGGCTTTGCGCGTGCGCGCCACTCTTCCGGTGTGCCAGCAACCGGAGGAAATTGCCATCCTACCGGACTCGAGCAAGGCTTTCGTCGCATGCTCCGGCTCTTCGCAGGTTGCCTCGATTGCACTGCAGGGTGGCACTCAAAAACAGCCCGGTCCAAAGAGTGACCGTGTGATGGCGCTGCTTGATGTCGGACGCACGCCGGTGAGTCTCGCCCTCAAGCCCGATGGCGGCGAGCTGATGGTTTGCAATTTCGATTCCGACAGCATTTCGATTATCGAAACCGCGCACGATGAGGTCGGCAGCAGCCTGGAGATTGGACAGCATCCCTCCCGCGGCGTGGTCACGCTCGACAACTCTCGCCTCTACGTTACAAACTTCGGGTCCAATAGCGTCGCGATATACGACATTGATATGGGACGACGCATCGCTACTCTAACGGTAGGCAGCCGCCCCGACGGCCTGGCCTTAACGCCGGATCAGAATTATCTTCTGGTGCTCGACACGCAAGCGGGTGACGTGACCGTCATACAGAAGCGCACACCGCACCGCACTTTGGAGACGACCGAGTATTCGCTGATGACGTTGATTCCGGTGGGAGTTCAGCCGAACGCGATCGTAGTAAAAGCGTTTGTAGTCGGCACAAAGAAGTAAGTACGCCGAAGCGCGTGGGGGCGGGCGCTCTCGCCCCCGTGCTGCGCCGCGAGGCGGCAACGCCCGTTATTTATGCAAGCATGCGCGGGCGAGGGCACCCGCGCCACACATAGGGTCATACCGTTGCGGTCTTCGCGCAAAGGCGATCGAACGCCGCCTTGAGATCGGAGGCAATGGCCGGCGCTTCGCGCGACTCAATGTCGCGCCGCGGCATCAGATATACGAGTTGGCCGTCGCGCAGAATGCCGATCGAAGGCGAAGACGGCGGCTGTCCCGTAAAGTAACTGCGCGCTCGGTCCGTGGCCTCTTTTTCCTGCCCGGCAAAAACCGAATAGGCATGGTCGGGCCGAATGGAATTCTGCATTGCGATCCGGACCGCAGGACGCATACGTCCCGCGGCGCATCCGCAAATCGAGTTCACCACCACTAACGTCGTGCCGGGCCGATTCTTGAGCGCTTGATCCACTTCTTCAGGAGTACGCAGTTCTTCGATTCCCAGCCGAGTCAGTTCTTCGCGCATGGGCACAACCATAATTTCCGGATACATTGGCATGTCAGATTATTCCTCTAAGTCCATTGTATGCCCTGTCATGTCATCAGGGGGGTCTCTCGAAAAGCGGGCTGGACTTTCGTCCGCGCTGTGTATATTGAAACCACGAATGCTGCTTCAGGAAAACATTCCGCTGGCTCCGCTCACCACGCTCCGCCTCGGAGGTCCAGCCCGCTTCTTCGTCGAAGCCAAGTCGATCAGTGATGTGCAGGAAGCAGTCGCATTCGCGCAAGCAAGAAAACTCGCTGTGTTTATTCTGGGCGGCGGCAGCAATCTTGTTGTTGCCGATAACGGCTGGCCTGGACTGGTGCTGAAAGTCGCCATCTCCGGCATCGAAGAGCATCCTGAGAACGCTCAAGGCGAAACCCTATTCGATGTGGGCGCCGGAGAGTATTGGGATCGCTTCGTCGCGCACGCCGTGCGGGCACAGTGCGCAGGCGTCGAATGCCTGAGTGGAATCCCCGGCAGCGTGGGCGGCACGCCCGTTCAAAACGTGGGCGCATACGGGCAGGAAGTTTCAGAAACGATCGAGTCTGTCCAGGTTTTCGACCTGAAAGACGGCCAGGTGCGCGACCTGTGCAGCGAGGCCTGCGGTTTTACCTACCGCTCCAGCATTTTCAACACAAGCGAACGTGGACGCTTCGTCATACTCCGTGTTTCTTACCGGTTGACTCGCGGCGGCGAACCGCGCCTTGATTACGCTGACCTGAAGCGGCATTTCGAAGGCCGCGAGACTCGCCCCAATCTCGCCGAGACCCGCGCTGCCGTGCGCCACATTCGCGCGCGCAAAGGCATGCTGATCGTCGAGGGCGATCCCGATTGCCAGAGTGCAGGCTCATTTTTCAAGAATCCCGTGCTCTCGGAACAGCAGCATGAAGACTTGGCTGGGCGAGCCGCGGCCAAGGGATTGACTCTCCCGAGCTATCCCGCTCTCGAGAAAAGCAGAAAAGTATCGGCAGCGTGGCTGGTAGAAAAATCTGGATTCGCCCGCGGATACGGCTTCGGCAACGTTGGCATCTCCAGCAAACACGCGCTGGCCATCGTGAACCGCGGAGGCGCTACTGCCGCTGAGGTTCTCGCCTTAAAAGGCGAGATCCAGCAGCGCGTCGAAGAACTCTGGGAAGTCCGGCTCGAGCCGGAGCCCGTGATGGTCGGCTTCTAGTTCATGTGGGCGGACAATCTTGTCCGCCGCTTTTGATTTCGATTTTGAACTTGTCTCTAAAGGCAGCGGACAAAAGTGTCCGCCCCACCCAACCTTCCGCAAGTCACCTCCGTCCTTTCGTTCTCCCAAAGATATTCCTGAACACAATGGGCTCCGCGGCGGTCTTTATGAGTGAGGACAGACGAGTGTTGGCAGGAGAGGCGATCCTGAGCGCAGCGGCGGCGACCGATCGCAGTGGATCCGAGCGCAGTGAATCCGAGCGCACTCGAGACGAGTTGCTCGAAGGGCTGGTACGGCAGCATTCGCGGCTGGTCTACCGCATCGCTCACGCAGTGCTCCGCCGCCATCACGACGCCGAAGACGCCACGCAGGAAACTTTCATGCGGGTCCTCCGCTACAGTGCAAAGCTCGCGGCTGTAGAAGACCAGAAGTCGTGGCTGGCCCGAATCGCATGGCGCGTAGCAGTAGACCGGAGCCGGCAGCGCGGGCGCATGCAGGAAACTCCGCTGGAGGACCCCGAGAAGCCGATCGAAGTGGCCTCCCCAGAGACTCCGGCGGATGAGACCTTACACGGCACTCAGATCGGCGCGGTGCTGGAGAAAATGATCGCGGCGCTTCCGGAAAAACTGCGCGCGCCAATCATCTTGTCCACAATCGAAGAGATGTCGCCCAGCGAGGTCGCCGCGACGCTGGGGATCAACGAACCGGCCGTGCGGTCGCGAGTCTTCCGGGCGCGGCAGATATTGAGGAAGAAGCTAGCCGGAACTATGTATAGGAAGTAGAGGACAACCATGGCAAACGAGAATTGGGACAGACTCGACCGTATGCTGGAGGCAGCTCTGGCGAAGTACGCTGCCGTGGAACCGAGGCCGGGATTGGAAGATCGGGTACTGGCGAACCTGCGAGCCGAGCGGACACGAATGCCGGTCCACGCGTGGTGGCGCTGGAGCGTCGCAGCAGTGTTGGCAGCCGTTATCGTTGCCATGGCATTGGCCTGGAGATCGGGCAAATCATCACTTCCTGTGGTTGCGGATCATTCGACCACACAGTTGCAAGGCACAAAGGAGCCCGTGAAGCAGACAGGCTCCGATATCGACCGGGCCGGAGTTGCTTCTGTAGAACCAGGTCCGGCTCGCAACAAAATGGGGCATAGCCATCGTCACTCAGTCGAGGTCGCGCCCCATCCCAAGCTCGATCAGTTCCCATCGCCCCAGCCGCTGAGCGAGCAAGAGATCGCGTTAGCAAGATACGCCCATCAGTTTCCGCAGGAGGCGACGCTGGTCGCGCTAGCGCAAGTGGAATACGAGAAAGAGATACAGCAGCAAATGAAGGACACAAGCCCTGAAAACGGGCTTTCAGATTCGTACCAACAAGAAAGGTGAGGCAGCTACCCATGCGAAGAACAGTTGCAGTATTGGTTGCAGCAATGACGGTCGGGTTCTGGTTCGTCCCGACGCAAGCTCTGTCCCAGGAGGGATCCAAGGAGAGCAATTCGGGGCCGGCAAAGGTACAACCGGTTCAGTCCTATCGTCTGGATTTTTCTTTCAATGAAGCGGCGGACGGAAAGGTTCTAAATACGCGTCACTACTCCATGAACCTGACCGCCGGCAACTCAGACGAGATCAAAATCGGGACGCGGGTTCCGGTTTCCAGTGCCTCAAGTCCAAGCCCGTCGGCGCCCGCGCAGTATCAGTACCTGGACATCGGAACCAACATCTGGTCTCAGCTGCGAGAGCACGGCGATGAGTTGATCCTGGTGGTGAAGGGTGAAATCAGCAACCTGGATGTAGAAACCGGGGAGCACTCTGGGGCAATGCTGCCACCCGTGGTTCGTCAAATAAAAATCAATGGCAGCACGTTGCTGGTGGTCGGGAAACCGATCATGATCGGCAGCGTGGACGACCCCAACTCCAAACGCCAATTTCAACTGGAAGTAACAATAACGAAACTAAGATAGGAGGGTGTGGGGCGGGGCGGACACTCTTGTCCGCCGCCGTTGACGTTGTTCTTGTGGTTGTTCTTGTTTTTGCATTTGGTTTGTATCTCTAGGTGCAGAGACTAAAGACCAGAGACAAACACAAAATCAACGTCAAAAGCGGCGGACAAGAGTGTCCGTCCCATAGGAGCTGAACCTTCAAAAATGGTCTAACGAACCGGCAGGAGCGGCGCCTCAAACGCCATGCTGGCAATTCTTGCCGCCTCTTGAAAGATTTCTACAAACATCTTTCGCGTGAGCTTCCCGGTCTGCGTGTTCTGGTTCGAGGGATGATAAGACGCAAGTAATACCTTGCCGTCGGGCGTCTGGTAACTGGCGCCATGTTTGAAGACGTACGGTTTCTTGCTCGGGAGCAGCCCCTTGCGCTTCAGATAGTTTAAGTACGCATCGAAGCCAATCTTCCCCAGCGCAACCACGACTTTGACATCCGCCAGCCCTGCCAACTCTCGATCGAGAAAGCTTGAGCATGCAGTGAGTTCCTGCGGCAGCGGCTTGTTGTCCGGTGGCGCGCAGCGCACTGCGGCCGTGATGTACAGATTCTTCAACTCCATGCCATCGTTCCGGTCGATGGCCGTTGCCTGGCTGGCGAATCCCGTCTCATGCAGCACGGGATACATGAACTTGCCCGAAGCGTCTCCGGTAAACGGACGTCCCGTGCGATTCGAACCGTGCGCCCCGGGCGCCAGGCCCATGATGAGCACCCGCGCATGAGGATCGCCGAATCCCGGTACCGGCTTGCCCCAATAATCATGGCTGAGATACGCGCGACGCTTCACGCGCGCAACCTCCTCCCGATAAGCAACCAGCCGCGGGCAGCGGGTGCAGGCAATCACTTCGCAGTTGAGAATGTTGAGCCAGGACATCAAGAAT
>QIAK01000630.1:0-1445 GCA_003225515.1 Acidobacteriota bacterium
ACCCTGGCGAGGTCGTGCCGTGTAGAGTGATAGGACTTTTGTAAGACCCACGCGAGTTCTGCGATCACAATCAGGGCAATAAATCCGGGCTCCTCTTCCGTGAGAGACTCGATGAAGTTCGTGGCCGCGCGCGCTTGCACCGGATCATCCTGGGTCACGTAGCGGACAATGACATTCGTGTCCAAGCCCTTCATCGCTTTCCTCGTCGAAGCCCTCGAGAAGCGCCCCACGCGATGGCGGCGTTCATTTCCTCGATGGACACCGGCTTGCGCTTCTGGTCGTAGAGCATCCCCTTCAGTTCTCGAACTGAGGAAGTAGCGGGTATGATCTCGAACTTGCGAGGCTCGATTTGCACGAACTCTATCCGGTCGCCAGTCTCCAAGCCAAGTATTTCGCGGACTTTGGCTGGGATGGTGATTTGGCCTTTCGAGGTTACGGTTGCCGACGCCATTCCTTACTCCCCGCTTAGTATCCTTACATTATAGTAAGGCATTGGTTTGGGCGTCAAGGCTATTTGGAGTTACTCTCGCGGTGTTGTTTGGCCGAGGCTCGACAGCAGATAAGGGAGAGGATGACACCTCCTATTACTTTCTCTACTTAGTTTTTTCTACTGGCGCTCCTCTGATGGTGCGGAGTTCGAGAGCACTCCCACCACGATACCCGATGGCTCTGTTTTCGTGTGATAGATGCGCTCGGTGGCTTTCACAAAGTCAGAGGGCTTGGCGTCGGGGATATTGACGAAGGTTTGCGGGTTGCGGTCGGTGAGAGGGTACCAGGAACTTTGCAATTGCACCATGATGCGGTGGCCGCGCCGGAAGGTGTGGTTGATGTCTTGAATGGTAAAGTTGAGTTCTTCCACTTTGCCGGGAGTGAAGGGCTCGGGCTTCTCAAAGCTGTGGCGGAATTTTCCGCGGAAGGGCTCGCCGCGTATCAATTGCTGATATCCACCCATGGAGAAGGCGGGGGCGGGGACGTCTTTGCGGGCCTTGTCTCGATCTTCGGGACGGGGAGCGTCCTGCTTGCTGTCGGGATAATCCGGCGGATAGACGTCGATCAACTTCACATCCCAGTCGGAATCCGTGCCACTGGTGGACACGAACAGGCGCGGTGAGATCGGTCCGGCGAAGGTTACGTCTTCCTGCAGCACCGGGGTTTGATAGACCACGACGTCGGTGCGAGTGCCGGCGAAGCGCTGGTCCGAGACCATATATTCCTGGGGAACATTCGGGGCGGCGTAATTTACAAACGGCACCGGCCTGGCCGGATCACTTACGTATTCATCGAATGCGGGAGACTCCGCCGCCGGCGCATCGAAGGAAAGTCCGCCGCCCGCGTGGAGGTAGAGAGTCTTCGGTTCGGCATTTTTGGGCGGCCACGCGGAGTATTGGCGCCAGACATTCGTGCCGGTCTCGAACATATATGCCTTAGGAAGTTTGGCGTCGCCA
>QIAK01000630.1:1483-1680 GCA_003225515.1 Acidobacteriota bacterium
GAATGAACTTGCGGTAATAATCGCCGGTCTTCGAGGCAAAATCGACTCGCCCCAGATGTTCTCCTTCGTAGCGCCCCCAGCCGCCATGGACCCAGGGGCCGACCACGAGGGCGTTGAAGATACCGGAATTATTTTTGTCGATGGCGTGGAAGGTTGAAAATGGCCCTTGCAGATCTTCGGCGTCGAACCATCCGCCA
>QIAK01000175.1:0-7301 GCA_003225515.1 Acidobacteriota bacterium
TAGGGGGCAGGTAGTAGTTCATAATCCTCGCTTTATTAGCCTTTTGCAGGCTACTACCAATGTTCGCGCGTTCCCCATCAACGCTTGGATCGATCTTGTGGGTAACACTGTTGTTGCGCTTATCCTTGGCGAACCCGATGTCGTGCGTGCCCGCGCCTACCCAGACTTCGCGCCCGTTCGAGGTGAACGGGGCCTTCCAAATTCGAAAATGGTGACGGCTCGCAACCATGGCAATCGGCTCCGCCATCTCGAAGCCAAAATCCTGTTTTCGCCCGAACAGGTACAACGTACTCATCGGCATCGCCAGGTAATCTTTGCTGTCGTAGGTCTGCATCACGGCATTTAGCATGGCCTTTTCGTTGTTGGTATCCGCGACGTGCCAGGTGGCCGCGTCCAGAGCGCCCAGAACATCTTCTTGCGATCCGACGATCACGAAATTCACCATATCGCCAAGATTCTGAAACTGATCGTTAACTCGGCGAGGCAGGCTGTCGATATTTTTACGCAACTCAGGGTCGAGCGGATCATCCGAGACTTTCAGTACGGCTACAGCAGCTGAAGCGTCAGATCCGGCGGAGCTGTCTGCATTTGCAGTCGATGTTCCTGTTTCCGATTTATTCATACCAAATTGCCCGGACATGAACACTTGCGCAGCGCTTGAGAGTTGCGATCTGAGCTGTTCTCCGCGCGGCTTTGCCTGGGCTTCGGTTGTACTGGAGGCCGCGGAACTCGCGTGCCTCACATGAACCTTCACGGCAAGCTCTCCGTGGCAGAGGGACGGGCTTGACGAGTTGATGCCCAACATCAAGTGAGACGTCTCGCCAATGTGAAACTCCCTGCTGGTTCCAACGAAAATGGGAGACGATCCATGGGCGTGAAACTGGGCGATCAACGCTCCTGCAGGCGCGGAGGACAGTGGCAGGTCTGCCGGTCGAGCGGTGGTCTTCACTCCATTTGCATCGCACGCGGGCCCATCGGAACTGGCATTCTGGGCGGATGGCGCCGTCGCGGAAAGCTCCAGCACATCCCCCGATTGCAGGTCGATTCTGCTATCCATCCACCGTTGCGCGGTTGAAACCCGAACCGTAATGTCGCGCGCAGTCGAAGTGACCTGGCCTGCCGCATAAGAGGAATAGGGCAACAGAAACAAGATTGCGAGTGGAAACGTAAGTTGTCTGGCCATATCGCCTCCGAACGATCTTAATATCCTCTAATGCCGCTTGCGAGGGCAAGGGACCGCTCATTCCGAACTGGCGGGAAAAAAGATTTCCGCAAAGGTCCTTCTCCGCGCGAAAGCAGAAACATTACCTGGCGGATTACTAAACTCCTGACCACGGGATTCCGATGGTAACAGGTAACCGACAATCATCTATGTCCACGCTCGCAAAACCCGCTCTCGCGCCCGCACCTTTACAGGTACTGCTGGTGGGCACCAAGGAAGAAGACTTCTTTGTAATTCGTGAAATTCTTGAGCGCAATCGGGGAACGCTCGCGGCCGACCTCGATCATGCTCAGTCTCTCGCGGAAGCAAAAGCGATTTTGCAACGAAAGAGGTACGACCTCGTTCTCTTCGAACACGAAACCGGAGACGCTGAAGCCGTCCACCTCGTATCCGAGTTTCTCCATGCTGGCGTCACCGTGCCTTTTATCCTGCTGACGGAGGACGCAGACGAAAAAACCGTCGCGGACCTCATCAAAGGTGGAACCTGGAATTGTGTAGCAAGGTCACAACTCGACGGAGCGACACTGGTTCGGACCATCCGTAACACGCTAACCGTGCATTCGTTGCAGCGCGAGCAGCAGACTGCGGAGGAATCTCTGCGAAAACTTTCGCGCGCGGTCGAGCAGTCGGCTGACACGGTCATGGTGACCAATCATCACGGAATTATCGAATACGTGAATCCCGCGTTCGAGACGCTGACCGGTTACAAACGTGAGGACGTTTACGGTAAGACTCCGCGAATTCTGAAATCGGGCCAGCAAGGCCCAGAGATTTATAAGGAAATGTGGAATACCATGCTCGCCGGCAATGCCTATCGCGGCATCCTAGTGAACCGGAAGAAGAACGGGGAACTGTATTACCTCGAGGAAAGCATCTGTCCGGTACGCGATGGTGAAGGGCACATTACTCACTTCATCGCAAACGGACGCGATCTCACGGAACGCATGCGAATGCAAGCGCATCTTTTACAGGCACAAAAAATGGATGCAATCGGAAATCTGGCCGGGGGCATCGCTCACGACTTTAACAATCTTCTGACGATCATCACCAGTTATGCTGAGCTGTCATTAGACGCCGTGCCGCACGATAGCCCGCTCGAGTCCAAGATTCAGGAGATTCTATTGGCCGCGCGCAGGGCTGCTGAGCTGACCAGGCAGTTGCTGGGCTTCAGCCGTAAACAGCCGCAAGCGTTGCGCGTAGCCGACCTCAACCAGGTGATCACACGCATTGCCAATACTCTTCCGCGCCTGATTGGAGAAGACATTCAGTTCACGTTCAACCGCGGTGAAGGATTGGGCGCAGTGCGAGTCGATCCACTGCAGATCGAACAGATACTGATGAACCTGGCTTCCAACGCGAGGGATGCAATGCCCCAAGGCGGTCACTTGCGAATTGAAACGTCCGACGAACGCCTCGATGATGCCTACGTTCAGTGCAAGAAAGCTGTCATCCCCATAGGCCGGTATGCACTTATTACTGTGAGCGATGACGGCGCTGGAATTCCCACCGAACACCTGCCGCACATTTTCGAACCTTTCTACACTACTAAACCTTCCGGGAAGGGCACTGGCTTAGGTCTGGCAACCGTTTACGGAATCGTGAAGCAGAACAAAGGTTATATCTGGGCCTATAGCGAAGCGGCCATGGGCACGGTTTTCAAAATTTATCTACCGTGTGTGGCCGGGGTCGATAGCGCGAAAACAAACGAGAATTTCAAGACCGAAGCCATGCCTCGCGGATCGGAGACGGTTCTTCTGGTCGAGGACGAGACTGCAGTCCGCACAGCGACGGCAGAATTCCTGAAACTGCAAGGCTATAGTGTTCTGGAGGCGAAAGATGGCATTGATGCCCTGGTCGTGGCGCGAGCCCACAATCCGAAAATCGATCTGGTCGTTTCTGACGTGGTTATGCCCAATATGAGTGGCGGCCAGTTGGCGAATGAACTCGCCCGTTTACGCCCCGATGCAAAACTCCTGTTCGTATCCGGTTATGCCGGAAAGACTGTCCTCGACCACAACGTGCTGGATCTGGAAACGAATTTCCTGCAGAAGCCCTACACTCTGAAACAACTCTCCCTCAAAATTCGAGCCGCTCTGGAGCCCACTCTGAGCCAGGCCGCGACCCCGCATTTACAGTCCTCGCTGTGAACGGCTGGTTTGATCGGCATCTTCCCAGACCCTATAATCAGCCTTCGCGTGAATCCTTCTACAGCCAACGGAGTCCGGGGGACTGGCATTCAGACAACCGCGACTTATCCAACTCATCCCGAAACGCGAGCGACTCCGGCAGCGCTGCTCATTCTGATCTCTCTATGGCTTGCGATCTACGCCGCCGGCATGTTCACTCCGCCGCTACTTGATGACGTGGACACGATTCATGCTGAGGCGGCCCGCGAGATGTTGCTGCGCCATGATTGGGTCACGATGTACACGAACGGCGTCCGTTATCTCGAGAAAGCGCCGCTGATGTACTGGAGCCTGGCTGCGAGCTATGAAATTTTCGGGGTCAGCGATTGGAGCACCCGGCTTCCGCTCATGCTGGGTCTGCTTGCGTTGGTTCTCGCCACATATTACCTGGGCAGTTACGCGCTGGGGGAGCGGGCTGGATTCTATTCTGGCGTTGCTTTATTAAGCTCGATTGGCCCCTATATCTTCACTCGTTTCCTGATTCCTGATGTGCTCGTCGGGCTCTGGCTCGCCATTTCTTACTTTTTTTTCTTACGCTCGCTGGAGGAAGCCCGCCCCTCTCGGCTGACCTGCTGGGGATTCGCGACCGCGTGTGCTCTGAACGTGCTCACGAAAGGTCTCATCGGACTGGCATTTCCGATCGGAACCGTTGGGCTTTATTTACTCCTGACTCGGAATCTGCGCCATCTCGCCAGGCTGCGCATTATTTCCAGCATTTTAGTTTTCTTTGTCGTCGCAGCCCCCTGGCACATTCTCGCTGCGATCCGTAATCCGGCACAGGGAGAAGCGCGAGGATTTCTGTGGTTCTATTTCGTGAACGAGCACATCATGAGGTTCCTCAACAAGCGGGTACCTCCTGGATACGACACAGTTCCACTCGTCCTATTCTGGGCGCTGCTTGTGCTCTGGCTGGTGCCGTGGGCAGTATTTCTGCCGCAGGCATTGCGGGATGTACCGCACCGCTGGAACCAACTGCGCGCACCCATGACTCGCCACCAAAACGCAAATCTTCTTTTTCTCTTGTGGGCGTTGGTGATTCTGATCTTTTTCAGCTTTTCGACACGGCAGGAGTATTACACCATTCCAGCGCTGCCCGGCATTGCGCTGCTCGCAGGAGGATGGCTGGCGCGGGAGTCCTCACCAGACGCGAGCGAGGCCGAACGACAGGCTGGATGCCGATCTTCGCTGGTCCTCATGATCATTGGGGTGGTTTCGGCAGTCATCGGACTGGTGCTTTTCACCCGAACCCACACACCGCCTGCAGGCCTGGACCTGGCGGAACTGCTGAAGAAGAATCCGCAGGATTACGATTTCTCATTGGGCCATGTCCTCCCGCTGCTCGCCGCGTCTTTGTCTTTGCTTTTCGGGACGCTCCTGAATTGGCTGATGCGGCGGCGAGGCAAGCCTGCTCTGGGGAATGCGGCCTTGTGTCTCATGATGGTCGTCCTGCTCACATGCGTACACATTTCGTTCGCGCGATTTTCTCCAATTCTTTCGTCCCATGATCTCGCGGTCGCAATTCAAAAAGAGTACCGGCCCGGCGATCTCATTGTTGTAGACGGCCAATATCATCAGGCTTCGACACTCAACTTCTACACTCATATTCCAGTACGGGTGTTGCATGAGCCCAGCGGCAGTCTCTGGTACGGCGAGAAGTTCCCTGACGCGCCACATGTGTTCGAGACACCGCAATCGTTCGCCGCACTGTGGGCTGGGTCCGCACGCGTTTTTTTGTGGACCGATCAGGATGATCCCAAAGAGTTGGCGGGAATGCAGCACTTTCTACTGGCCCGTGGCGGCGGGAAAGCGATCTTCGTCAACCACCCGGTGTAAGCTCACATTTCGCTCCAGCCATTGCGCTTGCATCGTGCTTCTTCGATGATCTTTGGGACTCTCACTTTTCCCGCCGCTGATCTGGCTTGGCGTGCGCTGTTGTTTCTGGCGCTGGCGGGCTCATTCACCTCCACAATCTATCTAGCCATGACACTGGTGGCGACCGCGCGCCATCTGCGGCGGGCCCGTATGGCGCAGTCAGCCGCAAACGCGACGCCTGCGGCTTCCCTCCCGCCGGTCACCATCTTCAAACCTATCCATGGGATGGAAGAACGGCTGGCGAAGAATCTGGAGAGCTTCTTTCGACAGGATTATCCCGACTACGAAGTGATTTTCGGAGCGCGAGATGCAAACAACCCTGCTGTCAAAATTGCCGAAGAAATACGCGCGCGATATCCTCACATTCCGAGCCAAATGATTTTCTCGGGGCCTCCGGCCTGGCCCAATGCCAAAGTTTTTTCCCTGGACAAAATGATCGCAGCCTCGTCCCGCGCGTACTTCATCATCAGTGACAGTGACGTCCAGGTCGCGCCCGATTTCTTGCGCAACACAATTCCGCCGCTCCTCGATTCCGGGGTAGGACTGGTTACTTGCATGTATCGCGGCATTCCAGCTTCGGACTTCTGGTCCTGGCTCGAGGCCCTCGGTCTTTCCGTGGAGATGTCATCCGGAGTGATGGTCGCGGACATGATGGAGGGCATGCGTTTCGCCCTGGGGCCTGCAATGGCGGTACGGCGCGACGCCATCGACGCAATCGGCGGAATCGGCGCAGTCGCCGATTATTATTCTGATGATTTTGAACTCGGCAATCGCATCTGGGCGAAAAACTACAAAGTGATTCTTTCGCACCACATCGTCCGCAATGTTCTGACCTCGCGCTCTCGTCTGCGCACGCTGGGCGATCAGTTGCGATGGATGAAGCCGGCCACGCAGGCACCGGTCTCACCTACGCCATGCCTTTCGGAATTCTAGGATTCATCGCAGCGGGAGCGCTTGGCCACTGGGCTCTTGCTCTCGGTTTATTTGCGCTGGCCTGCATAAACCGCGTGGTCCAGTCTGTGATCGTGGGATGGTCCGTAGCTCGCGATCCGCGCGCGGTGAGCTTTTGCTGGCTCTATCCCCTGCGGGATCTTTTCGGATTCATCGCCTGGACCGTCAGTTACACAAGCAGAAACTTCTTCTGGCGCGGAGAAGCCTACCGCTTTGGCAAGGGCGGCAGAATCGCACCGCTGCAGAGGTAGCAATTATTCGTACTCTACGAAAAGCGCTCGGGAATGCCCCCTAAGAAATACGAAACAGTCGTCCGTTCTTCAGTTTGAATCGATCTCCGCGCCATGTGACGGTATGTCCCGCGAAGCTGGCAACCCACACCGCCACTGCGACGAGATCCCGGACCGGAAGCAGCCACAGGTTTTTCACGAGGCTAGCGTCTCGTAACACGGATTTACCGACTACCACAGCCATCGCCAGACGCAACAGAACCGTTACCCCAGCCGCCGGCCGAAAGCAGCGTGGCAAGTGCCCAGAAAAGTCCGTAGGTCGAGATCAGCCCGATGTATCCTCCCGCTCGGGAGTCCCGCACTCCACGTGCCCAGCGCAATTGATGTGACAGAAATCCCCGCAAATCGTATGCCGGAAGATAAGTTTCGACGATGACGTCGGAGAGTCGAACCTGAAGCCCGATACCTGCGATCCGCCGGCCAAGTTCGTAATCGTCGGCAAGAAAATCGACAATGGACCGAAAGCCGCCAATTCGCTCCAGATCAATTCGGCGGAAAGCGAGCGTCGAACCCAGTCCGAAGCGGAGCCCGCCTTCAACTTGTCGCGCGACCAGCACGCCGGGGCAAAAATCTGTGCTGATTCCGAGGGCCTCCAACTGCGATCCAAACGTAGCCGCCGCGACTCCGCGGTATAGACAGGTCACCATGCCGACGTGCTCATCGGCCAATGGCAAAACGACTCGGCGAAGATAGTCGGGATCAACGCGAATGTCGCTGTCATTGACGATCAGGTGTTGGAATCGCGCACTCGGCAGCATCTGCTCGAGATTACTGACCTTC
>QIAK01000175.1:7377-13167 GCA_003225515.1 Acidobacteriota bacterium
CGCTGACGCCGAAGATGATTTCGTACTCGGGATAGTCCTGCAGGCAATGACTGCGGAAACCCTCGAAGATGTCAGGATCGGTTCCCTTCAGCGGCTTAAGAATTGATATTGGCGGAAATGATTTTACTGCACTGGTACTCTCGCTGACTTTGCGTTCGCGCAAAAAGCGCGCCGCGCTCCACAGGCAAATGGAGTAATAGATGCAACTGCAAGCACAGCCAAGAACCGCGACGACCTGGAAGACTGTGAGAGCGTTGTGGATCATGCGTGAGCACGGCCGCTGCTTTCCAAATGCGGGCAGAAGCTGACGGCTGATAGCTTGGGTTATTCGTACCGCAGCGATTCAATTGGATCCAGGTTCGACGCCTTCCATGCCGGATAAATCCCGAAGATCAGACCGACCCCGGCCGCTGCGCTGAAACCAAACGAAGTCCAGAACACAGACATGCGGGCCGGCAGCGAAGGCCACAACACAGGAATTACCCAAACCACGAGCGCACCTGTAGTGACTCCGATAATGCCTCCCACGGCTGTCAGCATGATCGCTTCGAGCGTGAATTGCAAAAGAATGTCGCGCTTGCGCGCCCCAATCGCCTTGCGCACACCGATCTCGCGAGTGCGTTCGGTGACGCTGACCAGCATGATGTTCATGACTCCAACGCCGCCAACCACCAGCGCTACACTGGAGATCGCAAACATGCCGATGAACAGCGCCCCGGTTATCTGGTTCCACGCGTCGGAAATCGAGTCGGAAGTGAAGACCGCGAAATTGTCGGGCTTATCGACTGGAACCTTGCGCCGCCGCCGCAGCAGTTCGCGAATCTCATCGATCGCCTTCGGCACATCGTCATGCGTAGTGGCCTTGACGCTGATCCAGTGCTGCTTCAGTTCAGGATGAAGCTTGCGCAGCGTGCTCAGAGGAAAGACGACCTTGTTGTCCTCAGGATTCTTGCCTCCGCCAAATACCGATTTCACCGGCTGCACAGTTCCGATCACGGTGAACAGCTCGCCTTCAATATTCACTTCCTTGCCCAGCGGGCTCTGATTGCCAAACAATTCCTCGGTGGTATCGGCGCAGAGCAGGACTACGTTCGACCGATGCTCCTCGTCCACCTCGCTGAACCACCTTCCCGATGCGATGAGCAAATCGAACACTTCTTTGGCGGAGGCCTGATCGCCTTCAAGGATCGTGTTTTTCGCTTTCCGGTCCCCGTACTTCACCGCGAAAGTTCCTACGCCCAACTCCGGCCGGAAGTATCGAATTCCTGCCGTCACTGCCTTCACATGGGGCAATTCCCGAATCGCCAATGCGTCATCGTAGGTGAGTTCCTTGCGAGTGCGCATTTCTTCGGTGGGACGGCCGAATGTGAAAGGCTCGATGTGAAACGCGAAAATCACATCAGAACCGCTCGTCCAGCCCCCGTCCGATCGATGAAACGCCGATCACGACCGCGACCCCGATCACGATTCCCAGCACCGTCAGACCCGAGCGCAGCTTGTTGCTGCGGATCGTGTCCGTCGCCATGCGAACGATTTCGGAGAACTCGTCTCTGCGAATCATAAAAGAACCGGCTCTCGGCTTCCGCTATTCGGCTTCGGGAACGTCCCGGAACCTTAGCTTTGGTTCCAGATCCCGGGAGGGGAGCCCGAAGCCGAGAGCCGGAAGCCTTTTACATCTCAAATCGCAACGCTACGATTGGGTCCAGACGCGCGGCTTTGCGCGCCGGATAGACTCCAAAGAATACGCCGACGCTCGCGGACACAAACAGTCCCGCGGCGACAGCCCACAATTTGATCGACGAAGGCATGCCGATCAAAAGAGTAACCACCTCGGCTACGGACGCGCCACAAAGCACTCCCAGCAGGCCGCCAATTACCGCCAAAGTTACGGCTTCTATCAAAAATTGCAACAGCACGTCCGCCCGCCGGGCCCCGAGCGCTTTGCGAATACCGATTTCGCGGGTTCTCTCGGTCACCGAAACCAGCATGATATTCATGATCACAATGCCGCCGACCACCAGGGAAACCGCAGCAATGCCGATCGTCGCCATGAAGAACGTACTACTCAGCCCTGACCAGATTCCGAGCAGGCTCGCGTTGGTCTCAATTTCAAAACTGTCTTCCTCCCCGGGACGATCGTGCCGGTGCGCCCGCAATGCGACCCGCGCTTCGTCAATCGCCTGATTCAGCGGGGCGCCGGTGGAGCTCGCCTTGCCCCAAATCCTTATGCTGCTGTTGTGCGCTCCATACTGTTTCAGATAAACGGTAACCGGAATCAGTACGTAGTTGTCCGCACTCTGTCCCAGAGTCTTGCCCTTCTTCTTCCCCACGCCGATCACCTGGTAGGTCCAGCCATCCACTCGAATTTCCTGCCCCAGCGGGTCGGCGCTCCCCAGCAGGTGTTCAACAATGTCGGTGCCCACCACGGCCACCTGCAGATGATTGTTCAGGTCGGTATCGTTCAGCATGCGGCCATTGGTCAAATCGGTATCCAGAATGGACGCGACCGAGGGCGTGATGCCCTGAATGCTTGTATCGCTGATCGATTGCTCGTTGTGCTTTACTTTCCCACTGCCCCGCATCAACGCGCCAACATAATCGCAGTGGCGGCAAGCCTCGAGCACGGCCTGATAGTCCTCAAGTTCCAGGTTTTTGCGCTTTTCGGCGGCAAGGAAGTGCTCGACATTAGTCTCAACTGGCGAGGTCTTCCCAATGATGAAAACATCGGCCCCCAGATTGAAAATCTTCGTAGCAACGTAGTCCTGGATGCCGGAGACGAAGGTCACCACGGCTATAACCGCCGCGATGCCAATCACCACGCCCAAGAGCGTAAGGACGGAACGCAACTTATTCGCCCACAGGGAGCGCAGTGCGATTCGGATCGCTTCAGCGATGTTCATGGGATCGGCTTCCGACTCTGGGCTTCCGGCTTCCGCAGACGGACAACTGGCGTACCGATTAAGTTTACCAGCCCAATGCACGATCGATGCGCACAAAACCGGAAGCCATGGTGCCGGGAGCCGAAAGCCGGGAGCCGCGTATAATCATTCTGTAGGCAGCCGGACCGGACGGTCGCTTTCCGCGCTTTCGGGCGCGGGGAGAGGAAAGTCCGAACTCCGCAGAGCAGTGTGCCGGATAACGTCCGGGGGGCCGGGTTCAAGCTCGGTTGACGGAAAGTGCCACAGAAAACATACCGCCACGGCGGCAACGCCGGGGTAAGGGTGAAAAGGTGCGGTAAGAGCGCACCGCCGCGGCAGTAATGCAGCGGGCAGGGCAAACCCCACACGGAGCAAGACCAAATAGGGAGGAAGTCCGCGGCCTGGAAACAGGTCGGGGACACGTGCCTGCTCGGTGCGTCAAACCTTCGGGTAGGTCGCTAGAGCCGCGCAGCAATGCACGGCCCAGAGGAATGGCCGTCCAGCAGGAGCAATCCCGCGGACAGAATTCGGCTTACAGGTCCGGCTGCCACAAACTTCATCCTGCGCTCATCTGCGCAAATTTCGTTCTTAGAACTTGAAATCCAACTGCATGGTGGTGTCAGCGGAGCCAGCCGCATACTTCCATTTCTTCAACGCCTTCTGCACCGCGTCCGCGAGTAGCGGATGCCCGCCCAGTACCTTGGCGCTCTTGATAGTTCCGTCCGCTGCAATCACCAGTTCCATTCTCACCAGGCCGTTAATGTTCATTCGCCGCGCAATTGCGGGATACTCCGGCTCAGGATTCCACACCACTTTGCGGTTCTCTGCGGCGGCATGACCTGTAAACAGGGCACTTGTCAGTACCAGCCCGAAACAAACAGCTACAAACTTCCCGATAAAACTATGATTTCTGTACATTGGTGCCTTTCTCGTGATCCGCGGGTTAACGATCGCGCATCAGATTGAACCACTATGAAAAACGTTTACGTTGTTAACATTACAGTGTACACATAACGGAATGCCGGACTCCAGTGCAATGCCCCACGTTCGACTTACCGAGGTAATCGAGGGCTATAACCAACGTTCTGATAAAAAACGCCGCAAATACATGGCCTAGCAAAGCCAATGCCGCATTGACAGTTCCCTTCGACTCCGTTTCAAATAGCTTGTGTTGTTTGTAACCCGAAACGTTGAGAGTAGAAACAGAACCAATTGCGCTAGATTCGTATTAGGAGGATTAATGTCAGCACCCAGTCGCCGGCCGGAAATTCGCCGGCGTCGTACTCGCAAAGAAAAGATTGCCCAGCTGCGCAAGCGCCTGGGCGCCGCCAAAACTGACGCCGACCGCACCCGCGTCACTGCCAAGCTGCACAAGATGGCAATTCTGTCGCCCGGCCAGCCATTAATGAAGGAAGGTTAGTCCGCGGCGGGCTGTTGACGGGCATCCACGCGGCCGCCGTGGACGATCTGGCCGTAAGCGCCTAAGATTCGCCGCACCGATGTTTCCCAGGAAAACCGCGTCACCTGCTGGTAGCCTCGCTCCTTCATCCGGGCGCGTAGAGGCTGGTCCATCAGCGTGCGGTGCAGCGCCCGCATGATCTCGAATACGTTTTCGGGATTCACCAGCACGGCTGCATTCCCAACCACTTCCGGCAGTGACGACACGTTAGACGTCACTACCGGGGTTCCATGCGCCATCGCTTCCAGTGGAGGCAAGCCGAAGCCTTCATATAACGAGGGAAAAACGAAGATTTTGGCCGCGTCGTAGAAGATCCGCAACACTTCGATGGGGACGAATCCCAGAAAACGCACATCGTGCTGCACTCCGCTCCGCACTACAGTTCTTCGCAGATCAGGATTTCCGGAAAGATCGTCTCCAATGATGATGAGCTTGAGATCGGGATACGCCTGATCCCGTTCTAACTCTGTCTTCAAGGCGGAAAAAGCTTCGATCATTCGCACAACATTCTTGTGCGGACTGACTCGCCCTGCGTACAGAAGAAACGGATACGTCACCTGATAACGGCGGGCGATCAGGTCGCGGTCGGCCGAAGTGGCGTGACCGTGCAGGAAGCGTTCGTCAATGGCGTTGTAAACCACCTCGACCCGCTCGGATGGAATCTCAAACAGCTTCTCGATTTCGATCCGGGTGAAGTTCGAGACCGCAAAAATTCGTGCCGCTCCGGCCAGCACTCGCTTGGTCATCTGAAAATGAAATGAGCGCCAGAATCCGCTCTGCTCACGGGCGCGAGACATGTGCTCCAGCATGTCATGCACCGTCATTACGTAAGGACAGGGCAGCAGCCGCGGCACCGAAAAAAGATTGGGAATATGAACCAGGTCGCAGCCCAGTCCACTCAGTGCTCCGCGAAATTCGCGATAGCCGGGCAGCGACCGGTCCGATGCGAGCACTGGGACCGTACGAAAGTTCGGCGGCAGCGGGCCGATTTCCTCGACCTTCACCGGAGACCCAATCAGAAAAAATTCATTCTCGTGATCGAGCCGCCCCAGCGTACGAACCACATTGCGGATGTATGTGCCTACGCCAAACTCGGTCATCCGCCGAATGTCGATGGCGATCCTCATCGCTGGCATTTAACCACAGAGCACAGTTCTGGGGCCAGAACTCGTGATTAAATGTGCCTACCCTGACTGAAAGATTCGCAATTGTCGGGCAAAATTATCCTCTTTCTCTCCGATCATTCTCCCCGCAAAACCTGCATGGGGTCGATAGCAGCGGCATTTCGTGCCGGAAGCAGAGACGCCAGCAGGGCGGCGGCTAGAAGTACTGCCATGCTGAGTCCAATCGCCCATGGATCGGCCGAACTGGTTTCATAGAGTAGGCTGCGCACCCAGTGCGTCGTAAACGCGG
>QIAK01000176.1:0-2995 GCA_003225515.1 Acidobacteriota bacterium
AGTCGCGCCAGCCGAGGGACATTGTCGATTTTTTCCGGCAGTCGCCGTTGATGGGCCTCGATCTTGACCTGAAGCGGGACCGCAGCCCGTCACGCACGGTAGATCTTTGAGCGGGTTTCTGCTGGATACAAACTGCATCTCGGAATTGATCCGCCCCAAACCGGAACCTCGCGTTGTGAATTGGATGAGGGCGGCCGACGAGAGTCTTCTCTACTTGAGCGTTCTGACGCTCGGCGAAATTCGAAAAGGGGCAGCGAGCCTTTCGGAGAGCCGGAAGCGAACCCATCTGGAAAGCTGGCTAGAATTAAATCTACAAGTCAGATTCTCTGGAAGAATTCTAGGGATCGATAGTGCAGTTGCCGACCGATGGGGATGGCTGACTGCCGACGCCGAACGCAAAGGACGGACTCTTGCGGCAGTAGACGGTTTGATGGCCGCCACCGCACTTCACCACAATCTTACCGTTGTCTCGCGTAATGTTCCCGATTTCATCGGCACTCAGGTGCCGACCTTAAATCCGTGGGAGGCGTGATTTAGGTCTCAACGGGCTATAACTTCCCCGCCTCTTCGCAAATCCTGTTCCACGCCTTTTCCACGTGCCGCCCCTGGGTGTTCGCTTGTCCTACGGAAAGCCGCAACGTCAGTTTCCCGTTCAGCTTGGTGTGTGTCAGGTAAAGATCGCCGCTGCGGTTGAGACGATCCATGATGGCCTGATTGGCCGTATCTCCGCCCTTATGCCGGAAGCAGACCAGGTTCAGGGGTGCCGGCGCGGCCACCTCGAAACGGGAGTCGCTCTGCACCCATTTCGCGAACTGCTGGGCCAGTCGTACGTGCTCGCGCACATGATGCCGCAGTCCCTCGACGCCGTAGTGGCGGATCACGAACCATAACTTCAGCGATCGAAAGCGCCGGCCTAGTTGAATGTGCCAATCGCGGTAGTCGATGACCGCTCCCGACTCCGTAGCCTGGTTGCGCAAATATTCCGGCAGGATGCTCAAGGTCTGAATCAGCGCTTTGCGATCCGCGACCCAAAAGCAGCTGCAGTCGAAATTCGTGAACATCCACTTGTGGGGATTGAAGTTGTAGCTGTCGGCGAGTTCGACCCCGTTCTGCAAGTGGCGGAACTCGGGGCAGAGCATCGCAGTGCCCGACATGGCGGCATCCACGTGCAGCCATAGATTGTGCCGGCGGCAGACTTCGCCGACGGCAGCGATCGGGTCCATCGCATTCGACGAGGTCGTGCCTACGGTCGCGCACACCAGGCATGGAGTCAGGCCGGCTTGCTTGTCGGCCTCGATCTGCCGCGCCAGAGCATCGGGGCGCATGGCGAGATTCTGGTCGACTTCGATGAGACGTAAATTGTCTTTGCCGATGCCGGCAATCATCGCCGCTTTTTCGAGAGAAGAATGCGTCTGCGTCGAAACGTAAGCGACCAGGCGCCCGTCGCATCCTTTCTGGTTGCTGGTGTAGCCGGTAGCGCGCTCACGCGCCGCCAGCAGGGCACAGAGGGCTGCGCTCGAAGCAGTGTCCTGAATTACTCCGCCACCCGTGCTGGACGAGCGAAATTTCGCGGGAAGGCCGAGCATCTCAACCAGCCAGTCCATCACGTGAGTCTCGAGTTCGGTGCAGGCCGGACTGGTCGACCAGAGCATTCCCTGCACGCCCAAGCCGGATGACAGAAGGTCGCCGAGAATTCCCGGGCCCGATGCATTGCATGGAAAGTATGCGAAAAAATTCGGTGATTGCCAGTGGGTAACGCCAGGCAGAATGAGTTTCTCGACGTCTTGCAGCAAGGCAGCAAAAGATTCGCCGTGCGCCGGAGGACTGGCCGGCAGAGAAGCGCGAATCTCGCCCGGCTTAACCTGCGAGAGCACGGGAAAAGATTCGACGCGGGACTGGTAGTCGGCGATCCAGTCCACGACGGCATGGCCGTGGCGCCGAAATTCGTCGGGAGTCATGTGAAAAGATTTTTCGTCGGACACGATAACCTCGGCAGAGTAAGGAGAGATCGTAGCAGAGGGCGGTGTTGGCGGCGCTACGTCTGAGGTCTGAAAGTGATTCATTTGAGCACGACCTCGGACTTCAGACCTCGGGCCTCGGACTTCGTTCCGAGGTTTCTGCCGGCGCTGCAAAGCCTTTAGCTCAGGCGTCCGTAGTACATGCGCGTCTGGTACTCGACTGCTACGCGGCCCTCGTGGCCCTTCAATTCGGCGTGCTGTTCGAAGATGCGCCGCAGTTCCCGCAACATCGGTCGATGCTTCGGATGCTCCGGCCCTGGCGCATATGACGACGATAGAAGCCGGCCCTCAAGGCCGGCATAGTCGAATTCCTGCCGGGTTGCAAACGCGCGCTCCTGAAATGGAGCCGGATCGAAGAACTCATTCACGGCGTCGGTGGTCCGCTCATGTCGGACTTCTTCATAGTCCGTGCCGTAAGTCAGCAGAAGCTGTTCGTAGTCATGCAGGAACGGAGTCGAATCCGTGAGGCGCTCGTTCCACAGAAGCACCAGCCATCCCTGCGGCTTAAGAATGCGCACAAACTCAGAGCGCGCCCGCGCCCGATCGAACCAGTGCGCCGCTTGTGCCGCGGTAATGAAATCGACACTGCGATCCGGCAGCGTGGTCGCTTCCGCCGTTCCTGCGACGCTGGTGAACTGGGAAAATTCCGCGAGGATCCGTTCGCCTGCCTGACGCATTTCGGCGTTAGGCTCGACTGCAAAAACGGGGTTCCCATGCTCCAACAGCATGCGCGTCCAGATGCCCGTGCCGGAAGCAATGTCGGCAATCGCGTCAGCTGGGGTTAACCCGCATTCTTGTTCTAAAACTCGCAAGACATCGCTGGGATAACCCGGCCTGTAACGGATATAGTTTTCTACCCGATCGGAGAAGCGGCTGGTGGCATTGGAAGCAGGCATAAAGATGCAACCTGGCAAGATTTTTCACCTTGCCAGAAAGTCATTCTAACGGCAGGATAGAGAGGTTGTCCCTCCCCGGTG
>QIAK01000176.1:3059-3649 GCA_003225515.1 Acidobacteriota bacterium
AAACTTATGCGAGTGGTCATTAAAGTCGGTACCAGCCTGATTGCCCCCGGCGGGCAGATTGACATCAATCTGCTGCGCGGCATGGTCGATCAGTTCGACTTGTCGAAGAACGAATACCTGATCGTTACTTCGGGCGCAATTGCCGCTGGCATGTCCGGCCTCGATTTGCGGAATCGGCCAAGCGACGTGCCACGCATGCAGGCTTGTGCTGCCGTCGGTCAAAGCAAGCTGATGCATACCTATGAGCGTCTTTTTTTCGGCAAAAAGGTAGTCGCGCAGTTGCTGTTGTCGAGTGATGATTTCACTTCTCCTGTGCGCTACCGCAACCTGCAGAACGCGCTGGCTGAGTTGCTGGCGCTGGGTGTCGTCCCTATCGTGAATGAGAATGACAGCGTCTCGGTGCGCGAATTGGAAGGCGCGTTCGGCGACAATGACGAATTGAGTTCGCTGTTGGCAACCGCCGTCAAAGCTGACTGGTTGCTGCTGCTGACCAATGTCGAGGGCTTCATGGTTCCGAACGGCCGAAAGAAGCCGCGGCTTCAGCGTGTGATCCGCAAGCTGACTCCGGCGCTTGAGGCACAGTGCAACGG
>QIAK01000176.1:3846-8125 GCA_003225515.1 Acidobacteriota bacterium
TAATTAAAAGATCGATAATTAAATATCGAGAACTAACGAAGGATAATTATTAATACCCAAAGCTGATGGCTGCCACACTCACGACCGCCGCTTCCACGCAGGAAAAACTGCTGCGCGCCCGCGCCGCCTCGACGCGGCTTGCACTGTTGGGCACGGAAGAGAAGAACGCGCTGCTGCTGGCGATTGCCGATGCCATCGATGCGAACGAGAAAAGTATTCTGGCCGCTAACCAGAAGGATGTTGACACTTCCGGACTGGAAGGCGCGATGCGCGATCGGCTGCTGCTGACTTCGGCACGCATCAAAGACATGGCGAGCGGCGTGCGCGAGGTGGCGGCATTGCCCGATCCCATCGGCGAGTGCCTGGCGGAGTGGACCAAATCGAACGGCCTGCGTATTCGCAAATTGCGCGTTCCGCTCGGCGTGGTGGGAATCATTTACGAATCCCGGCCGAACGTGACAGTCGACACCGCGGTGCTGGCGCTCAAGACCGGCAACGCCATTGTCCTGCGCGGCGGCAAAGAAGCAGCCCATAGCAATCAGTGCCTGGTTGAGATTATGGCGGCGGTTCGAGGCGTGCCCGAGGGCGCAATCGAACTGCTGGATTCGGCTACGCGGCAATCGGTGCAGGAACTGATTAAGGCCCGGGGACTAGTCGACGTCATCATTCCACGCGGCGGAGCCGGGCTCATCACCTTCGTCACCGAAAATTCTGCGGTTCCGGTGATTGAGACCGGAGCGGGGAACTGCCACATCTTCGTCGACGAGACCGCCGACTTCGAAATGGCCGACCGCATCGTCATCAACGCCAAGACGCAGCGTCCATCGGTATGTAATTCCGCCGAAAAGTTGCTGGTGCATGAACGCGTCGCGGCTGAATATGTTCCTCGCATTGTCAAGAAGTTGATGGATGCCGGAGTGGAAGTGCGCGGCGACGGCAAGGCTCGCAACCTGGCAGGCGGCCTGCACATTGTGCCCGCAACTGAGCAGGATTGGCACGAAGAGTATTTGCGATTGTGCATGGCGGTGGCCGTGGTTGCGAATGTCGAGGATGCCATCGCTCACATCAACCGCTACTCCACCAAGCACAGCGATTCCATTCTTACCCACAATGAGGCCAACGCTCGTAAATTTCTGCGCGGAGTAGACTCAGCTGCGGTTTACTGGAACGCGTCAACGCGCTTCACCGACGGCGCGGAGTTTGGATTCGGCGCCGAGATGGGCATCAGCACCCAAAAACTCCACTGCCGCGGCCCATTCGCGCTGGCGGAGCTGACTTCGTCCAAGTACGAGATCGTCGGGACGGGACAGGTGCGGTAGCTGTCTCTTCCTCGCCTCGCTTTTAGGGCACGGGGCCTGCAAAATACAACTCGGCTTCTCGCTTGAGTCACTACAACCGCTTCTCGGCTTTTCGAGGGCAGGATCTCAAAAGGTTTAGCGATTTGGCGGCGGTTTCATAGGGTTCCTTGTAGCACACCGCGGAGTCTATGCTAACTTACTAGCTTCCACTCCGAGAGCACGATGAAACTTCTCTTATGCGCTATTCTGTGGTCGGCGTTATTTCTTTCAGGATCGTCTTCAACAGCAGGCAGTGAGGCCCCGGCGTCTCCGGCAAACCCAGCCATTTTCGGCTTTCGCGAACCCGGCGCCGAGCAGGCTACCGAATCGCGTTTCCTGGCCGTTCCCGACTCCAAACTTGCCGAAGAGCATCTGCGCATCCTGACGAAAGCTCCACACATGGCGGGGACCATCGAGGACAAAGCTACTGCGGACTATGTCGCGCAGAAGTTTCGAGATGCCGGACTCGACACGGAAATTGTCGAATACAAAGTCTGGATGAATTATCCCGAAGAAATCAGCGTGGACCTGGTCGCGCCCGCCGGAATTGAAATGCACGGGCCGACACGGGAGCACGCCGACCACGATCCTTTCCAAGATGATCCTCGCGTGGTGATGCCTTTCAGCGGCATGTCGCCCTCCGGCGACGTCGAGGCCGATGTGGTTTACGCCAATTACGGCACGCCGGAGGATTTCGAAAAGCTTGAAAAGCTGAAGATCGATGTGCGGGGCAAGATCGTGCTGGTGCGGTATGGCCAGAATTTTCGCGGAGTCAAAGTGTTCGTCGCACAGGAGCACGGCGCGGCAGGTGTGATCATCTACTCCGATCCAGCCGATGATGGCTGGCGGCGCGGCGATAAATATCCCGATGGCCCCTGGCGGCCGGACACTGGCGTGCAGCGCGGGTCCGTGGGATACATGTTCGAGTTTCCTGGAGATCCGACCACGCCCGGCGTCGCCTCGACTCTGTCGCTTCCCGCGAGCCAGCGAATTTCTCCACAGGAATCGCGGCAGATGCCAAAGATTCCAGTCACTCCAGTGTCGTATCACGACGCCTGGCCTGTGCTGCAACATCTGGCTGGACCGGATTCACCGCGAGAGTGGCAGGGGGCCCTGCCGTTTACTTATCACGTTGGCCCGGGTCCGGCGAAGTTGAAGATGCATCTCAAGCAGGACTACCAGTTCCGCACTTTGTGGGATGTCATCGGCCGAGTGCGTGGACGCGAGTTGCCCGATGAGTGGGTGGTCGCGGGTAATCATCGTGACGCGTGGGTGTATGGTGCGGTCGATCCGAACAGCGGCACGGCTGCGATGCTCGAGGCGGTACACGGTGTTGGCGATTTAATGAAATCGGGATGGAAGCCGAAGCGCAGCGTGATTTTCTGTAGCTGGGATGGCGAAGAGGAGGGCCTGATTGGGTCGACCGAGTGGGTGGAGCAGCACGAGTCAGAGCTGACGAATGCAGCCGCCTATTTCAACATGGATGTGGCAGTTTCCGGTCCGAAGTTTGGCGCGTCGGCGGTGCCCAGCCTCAAACAATTTCTGCGCGACATCGCCAAAGTTGTTCCCAGCCCGAAGGGCGGCACGGTTTACGAGGCCTGGCAGAAGACGGCGCAGCCAGACGCGCTTTCGGCGCAGTCTCCCAGCGAGGCGGTTGGAGAAAATCACCGCCTTCCGGCGGCCGGGCAGGGAGACGTTCCGGTCGGAGATTTGGGCAGCGGCTCCGATTACACGGCATTTCTGCAGCACATGGGAGTTCCATCGAGCGATGTGAGTTCAAGCGGCTCGTATGGCGTGTATCACTCAGTGTTCGACAATTTCGCATGGTTCAAGAAATTTGGCGATCCGGATTTTGTATACGAGCAGCAGATGGCACGAATTTTTGGATTGGAAGCCGTCCGCATGGCCGACGCCGATGTACTGCCCTACGACTACGAGGAATACGGAAAAGAGATTGCCGCCTATGTCGATGCCGCGCGCAAGCGGTCTGAGGACAAGTTCGGCAGCCATGTCGTCGACTTTGGTGCGGTGAATGCCGCGGCTCACCGCTTTGAAGTCGCCGGAGCAAAGATGCTGGCCAAGCAGAAGAATCCGCCGCAAGATGCTGCTCGCTTGAATAAGGCTCTGCGCGGGGCCGAGCGGGCTCTGCTGTCGCCAGAGGGATTGCCGCACCGTCCTTGGTTTCGCCATGTGATTTATGCTCCGGGAGAATATACGGGATACGCGGCGGTGGTCATTCCTGGAGTGAACGAAGCGCTCGATAAAGGCGACAGTGAGCGCGTGCGGCAGCAACTGTCGGAGCTTGCGGCTGCGCTCGACCACGCAGCGAAAACCCTGGATGCATACCGCTAGCTTATGACTTCTGTACACACTCTGGGACAGATCTTGCGTACGCTGCCGGCATCGGCGGCGGCGACATTCCTGGCGCTGTTTCCGATTGTCGATCCTTTCGGCGGCATTCCCATCTTCTTCAGCATGACATCGACGTGGAGCCCGCGGGAGCGGAATCGCACTGCGTTCAAGACCGGGCTGTGGGTGTTCATCATTCTGGTGACATTCCTTTTCTTCGGACGCTTAGTGTTGCAGTTCTTCGGCATCTCGCTTCCGGTGATCAAGATTGCCGGCGGACTGATCGTCGCCAACACCGCATGGGGCATGGTCACCTCGACAGCACGCATCACACCGGCAGAAAGCCACGAAGCGCAAAGCAAAGAAGACATCTCTCTCACTCCGCTGGCTATGCCGCTAATGTCGGGACCGGGTGCGATCGGCGTGGTCATGGCACTGGCAGCTGATGTGGATAATACTGCGGCGTATCTCGGGATCGTCATCGGCATCGCGGGTATCGCCCTCAGCGTGACTTTGTTCTTCCTCCTCGGAGGGCCGCTGGTGCGGCGTCTTGGCCCGAGCGCGGTGGGAGCGATCAACAAGATCTTTGGCTT
>QIAK01000177.1:0-10314 GCA_003225515.1 Acidobacteriota bacterium
AGAACGGCTGCGGTCAGGATGACATCCTCTCAATAGAAACTCGTTATCTCGAACTTCCACGACTGCTGACTCTGATCACCCAAACCTGCTAACCTTTTTCTCTCACCTTGCCTTCCGCACATAATTGATTGTTTGCTTCCGCACCAGAGGAGCACATAATGAAATTGCTTGATTGTCTTGCTGTGCGTCTCGTTTTCTTGTGCCTCGTTCTGCCCGTTTTTCTGACCGCTCAGGATGCTCCACCTATCGCGCAACCCGTTCCTGCACATCGTCCTCGAATTGGCCTGGCCCTTAGCGGCGGCGGTGCGATGGGACTCGCCGAAATCGGAGTCATCCAATGGATGGAAGAGAACCATATCCCGGTGGACCGCATCGCCGGGACCAGCATGGGCAGCATCATCGGCGCGATGTACGCGACCGGCATGTCTCCTGCCGAGATTGAAACCTTCGCCGAAAAGATTGACTGGGATCAAGCTTTCCTTCCCGAAGAGATTTATACCGAACTGTCTTATCGTCGCAAGCAGGATCGCCGAGATTTTTTAATCAATGCTCCGCTTGGCTTAAAGCATGGTCTAAACGGGCCCAATGGCTTCAATTCCGGCCAGGGGGTTGGGCTGCTGCTGGACCGCATCGCTTTCCCGGAATCAAGCGCGGCAAGTTTTGACGACCTGCCGATTCCATTTCGTTGTGTCGCCACGGACATGTTGAGCGGCGAAGGCATCGTACTGCACGATGGCCCGCTCGCCCAGGCAGTGCGTGCATCCATGGCGATTCCTGGAGTGTTTACTCCGGTAGAAATCAATGGCCGGGTTTTAGCGGACGGGGGCATGGTGCAAAACATTCCGGTTGAAACTGTCTTTGCCATGAACGCCGACGTGGTGATTGCCGTTGAACTCCGCCTTCCTCGCGTCGACCCGAAAGGACTGGAAACTCTTACGGGAATTCTTTCTCGCGCGGTCGATGTCATGATCACGCAAAACGAGCGGCGTTCCTTGACGCTGGCGAATGCGACGGTGAGCATTGGCATGGATGGCTTCGAACCGACGGACTACTCTCGAGTTAAGGATCTCGTCAAAGTCGGGCACGATGCCGCGGCCAGCCACTCAGCCGCTCTCCTGCCATTCGCTATCACGGACGCGGCGGAGTGGCAGGAGTATCTCGCTGTCCGTTCCGCACGAAGGCATCCTCTACCAGAGAAAATTGGGGTCGTTGAAGTTACCGGCGCGGATTCAGACACAGACGCGAGAATCAAGCACCGCCTTGATAAAGCACTTCAAGGCAAAGTCGACCTTTCAAAACTCGACACACAATTAACCCGCATCGCCGGGGAAGGCCAGTTCGACAGGTTGGGCTATGAGGGTTTTACGCAGAATGGAGTTCCTGCGCTGCGGGTCACGACGCACGATAAAACTTACGGTCCGCCATTCGTAGATCTCGCGGTGAATGTCGAAGGTTCCGGCGTGGCGGCCTTCGATTTTTCCGCGGGCGCGCGTCTGACTTTCATGGACATTGCGCACCACGGCGGCGAATGGCGCAACGATCTCCTTTTCGGCTCGACCAACCTGGGAGCGACCGAGTTCTACCAGCCTTTGGGCCAGTCGCGATTTTTCGTCGCCCCCTATGCCTTCGCCTCGAAGTCAGCGCGAAATTCTTTCAGTGGACTGACGCGCGTCGCGGTCTTCGGCGATGAGAGGGCGGGAGGCGGTTTTGATATTGGCTACAATTCCGGACGCCGCAGCGAAATCCGCTTCGGTTACGAAATCTTTGATGGCAGGCTGAGTCCGTTGATCGGGGCCGCAGGCCTGCCCATCGTCAATGGCAGCACTGGCGAGTTTCGTGCCCGCTATGTGTGGGACGGCCAGGACAGTCCCTCGGTGCCCAGAAGTGGTATGCCTGGTTGCGACGCTTTCGCGCGTGCTGCAAAGCCCCGGCCTGACACATCCGATATCACAGCTGGATGTGCGGACTTCGAGTTTTGTTCCTGTCGGCCCGAAGACCTCGCTGTTCTTTAATATTTCCGGGGGGACAACCTTCCGCGGTTCCGCCGGTCCATTTCAGGTTTTCGCATTGGGCGGGCCGTTTCAGTTAGGGGCATACCTTCCGCAGGAATTTCTTGGCAATCACTACGCGTATTCTTCGCTCGGATTCCGCCGCGAACTCTACCGACTGCCGACGCTGGTCGGGAGGAAAATTTATTGGGGTGGATGGTATGAGGCCGGCACCGCCTTCGGCACTGCCGCCCTCGATCCCGGACCGATTGCCGTGCGAGGCACGTTCAATCTGGGAGTAATCGTGGATACGATCCTGGGTCCGATCGCGGTTGCTGGCAGCGTCAGCCCAACCGGCCTGAGCCGCGTGAACTTCTCCATTGGCCGGCTGTTCTGATCAACGCGGCGCTGACAGCACTTGCCGCCGCTCTCGTCGGATCCGGTTATTGTTGCAGCGATGCCATATCGATTACAAACCGGTAGCGAACGTCGCTCTTCAGAACGCGCTCGAAGGCCTCATTGACCTTCTGTATCGGGACCACTTCGATATCGCAGGTGACGCCGTGCTTGCTGCAGAAATCCAGCATCTCCTGCGTTTCCTTGATACCTCCAATTTGCGATCCTGCCAGGCTACGCCGTCGCGCCGTCAGCGAAAAAGCTGCAATCGGCACATTTTTTTCCGGCAGTCCCACCACAACCAGAGTCCCATCCATTTTCAAGAGCGATAAATATTCATTCCAGTCCATCTGCGCCGAAACCGTGTTGATGATCAGATCGAAAGAGCCGGCCAGCTTCGTGAAAGTTTCAGGATCGGCCGTAGCGTAAAAGTGATCCGCGCCCAGACGCTTGCCGTCCGCCTCTTTCTTCAATGNNNNTGTGCCCCAGTCCTCCCAACCCGACGATGGCTACGCGCTTGCCCGGGCCTGCCTGCCAGTGCCGCAGCGGCGAATAGAGCGTGATACCGGCGCACAGGAGAGGTGCGCAGGCATCGAGCGGAAGATTCTCCGGCATGCGAAGCACGTAATTTTCATCCACAACGATTCTCTCGGAATAGCCACCATAGGTCGGCGCGCCTTCTTTGTCTCGCGCGTTGTAGGTCCACACCGTGCCTACGCTGCAGTACTGTTCGAGACCTCTTTGGCACTCGGCGCAGGTGCCGCAGGAATCCACGAAGCATCCCACCCCAACCTTGTCGCCTACTTTGAATTTCGACACCCGCTTCCCAACTGCCGCTACAACTCCCGCGATTTCGTGTCCCGGCACCATGGGGAAGATCGATTCTTCCTGGTAATCGCTCCACTCATCGCGCGCCTGGTGAATGTCGGAGTGGCAAATGCCACAGTACTTTATATCGATGACGACATCGTGCTCTCGCGATTCACGCCGCTCCAACGAATACGGCGCCAGCGGAACCTTCGGCGCAAGAGCGGCGTAGGCCTTGGTCTTTTTCGTGCTCATAATTGCTCTCTCTTTCTCACGTTATAAAATGTTGTTACGAATTTGATCGGCTGCGCAAAAAGAAGAGATCTTCAGGAATATGTAACAGTTCCCCATAGAGTGCCATACGTTATATACTTCGCGCTTCAGTTCAAATCAATAATGCTCGGAGGGAGCCTTGTGCGTTCATCCATCCTGCGTTTCTGTTCGTGTGTGCCCATCGTGATGACGATTGCGATTTCGATTGCGGGGTCAGGTCTCGCACAGCAGACGCCACCGCAGCCGGCGGCGAAGCCCCTTTTCAAACTCCAGGAAGTGATGATTCCCGTCCGCGATGGAGTTCACCTCCAGACGGCGATCCTCACTCCTGTCGACCAGCAAGGGCCGCTGCCCATCCTGTTCCGCCGTACGCCCTACGGCGTTCCCGAAAAATCACCCGAGCAGATCCCCGCCTCGTTTAAAGAACTCATGCAGGATGGATACATCCTCGTCTTCCAGAATCTGCGCGGACGTTTCAAATCTGAGGGTGTATTCAATCTCTCGTCGTGGGTCGACCTGAAAGATCCTAAAGCTACCAACGAGACGACCGACGCTTACGATTCTATCGATTGGTTGCTGAAAAACGTTCCCAACAATAACGGGAAGGTTGGCATGTTCGGCGTTTCCTACGATGGATTGACGACTGCACTGACGCTGCTTCATCCGCATCCGGCGCTCATGGCCATCAGCGAGCAGGCCTCGCCGGTGGATCAGTGGATGAATGATGACGATCACCGATATGGTGCATTACGAGAGAGCTACGACTTTGAATATGCGGTCATGGAGCAGTCCGACAAGAATAAGAACACGCATTTTGATTTCGAAACCTACGATACCTTTCAGTGGTACCTCAATCTGGGTCCGCTCTCGAATATCAATGACAAGTATCTTCACGGATCTATTCCTTATTGGAATTCCAGCGTCGAACATCCTGACTACGACGATTTCTGGAAAAAAGAAGCGTGGGTCAGGCAACTTCACGCCTCCTCCGTACCAAATTTGAATGTCGCTGGGTTCTGGGATCAGGAAGATCCGTGGGGTCCATGGCAGATTTTCCGCCACGCCGAAGAGAACGATCCGCAGCACACGAATTTCATGGTTGCCGGGCCGTGGTACCACGGCGAGTGGCAAACAGACAAAGCAGACAGTATTGGCCTGATTCCATTCGGAGGGCATGAGACCGCGCGCGAGTTCCGCGAGAATATCGAAGCGCCGTTCTTCCGGTACTACCTGCATGGAAAAGGTGAAAAGCCCGCGTGGCAAGCCAGTACATTTCAGAGCGGATCGAACACCTGGCGCACTTACCAGGCATGGCCGCCGAAGCAAGCCAAGACCACAAAGTTATATCTGCACGCCAATGGAACGCTCTCTTTGAGAGCTCCGAACGCGAGCGAGCAACCTTATCGTGAATACGTCTCCGATCCCGCGAGTCCAGTTCCATACCGCCAGCGTCCGATTTCGCCGACGTATCCGGCGGGAGACTGGCGCACATGGGAAGTGGCCGACCAGCGCTTTGTCGATAATCGCCCGGATGTTCTGTCATTCACCAGCCAAGCGCTCGAGCACGATCTCACCATCACCGGCCCGCTGGCGGCGAATCTCTACGCATCAACTTCTGGAAGTGACAGTGATTTCGTTGTCAAGTTGATCGATGTCTATCCCCAGGACGCGCAAAAAAATGCCTGGAATCCTGACGACGGCCCAAAGCCTGGCCAATACGCTCAGTCTTTGAATGGCTACGAACTTCCCATTGCAATGGAAGTTCGCCGCGGACGATACCTCGCTAATTACGAGAAACCATCTCCACTAACGGCAAACAAACCGACGGAGTGGAATGTTCCCCTGCGCGATCACGATCACGTGTTTCTGAAAGGGCATCGCATCATGGTGCAGATTCAATCAACCTGGTTTCCCGTGATCGATCGGAATCCGCAAAAATTCGTTCCCAGTATTTATAAGGCGACCGCAGCGGATTTCGTTTCCGCCACGCAGCGTATTTATTGCTCTCCGGAAATGCCTTCGTACCTTGCGTTGCCGGTCATGCCTTAGGGCGTTCTTCGGTAGTGGAGTAGTTTTGGGCGCCGGGTAGCTTAGTTGGGGAGGAACTCCCTGACAGGTTCGGGGCGATGTCGAGGGGCACGGGGTCCTTCGACTCCGCGCGCTCATTCGAGTTGGAGCGAAAAAAGGCCCAAGACAGTTTTGCCATTCCGAGCGGAGCGAGATCGTTCGCGACGCGAAAGAACTTGCGCAGTCGAGGACCTGCTGTCCCGGGCCTTGGCTCAGATCGCGACGCCCTCTACTTCCCGCCGGCATTGCCATGCTGCCCCAGCCAGGAGGCCAACTGCGGCTCCTGCCGAGACTTCAACTCGATGCAGTTATTGATTCTCTCGATGGATTGTTTGTAAGTACGTTCTGCTGCGGCGACCTTGTGTGCGGAGAAGAACTCCGTTACCTGATCGCGCATTCCAGCGTCGCAGAAAACACCTGTCGCCCCCACCACCTGGGCACTGGCGAACGGTCCACCGGCTTTTTCCACTTCTGGCCAATGCTGGCGCACAAAATTCCAGGCGAGATCGCGGCCAGCAGGGTTTCTTATCACACTAGTGATCACACCCAGCGCGTCCTGCGATCGCACTTCCGGAGAAATCGCAAATTCCAAGGTGCGTTGCAATAACTTCGGATCTTCAAACTGAGGCAAAGTATAGAGATAGTTGTAATAGAGTTCCGGCGACTTCGGATTCTTGATGGCCGCAAGCACACGATCGTAAAACGAGGAGTCTCCATTTAGTGCGCTAAGCGAGAGGGCAGTGGAAGCAAGGTCAGTATCCACCGAATCCGGATCAGACAAAGCTTTGTCTGCAAGTTGTCTCGCTTTTTCGAGAGTCTCCGGATCACGTGCGTCATACCCCAGTGCCTGGAAAAGCTGCGCTCGCATAGGCTTCTGTTCGTCGCTTTCCCCGGCTTTCGGCTCGTAGCCAACTTCCTTCATCGCGGGAGTCAAATACTGGCGCAGCCAATTGCGGAATTGATCCCGATCCTTATCGCTCACCAGGTAGCGGTCAATAAAGTCGAATCCCCCCAGCAGACCTTCCACTACCGCGCGATTGCGATCCGATTTCAACCCTTGCGCGAATGCGAGGTAATCGCCGACCGGCTGTTGGCCAACACGTACGGATGCCCAAATGTCGTTTTTCACAACGATGCGCTCCGCCGGAGTAAGCTTCGACTCCGCATCGCTGGCCAGGGCTCGGATCGCATCCGGCTGGTAGCCCGTTCTGTAATAGCCCGTCGCGCCCGCATTCGTCAGAACCCAAGTCGAGCAGCCCGGCAATGTAAAACTCTCCTCTTTCTTGGTCAGGAGTTCGCATTTCACAGTCTTGCCGGTGGCCGATCCTCGCAGGCAAAGCGGAATCTCCCAGAGCTGATCATTGTTCGCCTCGAACTTCGAGCGGTCAAAGTAATATCGCCGCTGATCCAGTGTGACGTTGGTGGAGTTCCCCGAGCATTGCGCCTTGACGTTTATGATCGGAGCTCCCGACTGTTTGACCCATGTCGGCATTACCCTATCGACAGGTTTTTTAGATGTCTGCGCCTGTGCTCCCCAGAAATCTTCGGCGGTTGCATTCGCGTACTGATGTTCTTTCAAGTACGCATTCACGCCGGCACGGAATGTTTGTTCGCCAAGATATGCTTCCAGCATGCGCAGCACCGATGCGGCCTTGCCATAAGCGATGCCATCGAACAGTTCTTGAATCTGCGCCGGAGTTTCGGCTGCCTGATGGATAGGTCGCGTGTTGGCCAGCGAATCAGTGTTCAGAGTTCCGCCGGTTCCGCTCACGTCGTCCAGATCGTAATTCCACTCGGGTTTCCACTTTGCGACGGGCTTGGATGACATCCATGTGGCAAACCCTTCATTCAGCCAGATGTCGTCCCACCATTTCATCGTTACGAGGTCGCCAAACCACTGGTGCGCCATCTCATGGGCAATCACACTGGCGATCGTCTTTTTTAGATCCACCGAGCCTTGCTTCTCGTCGATCAGCAGGATGACTTCACGGAAGGTAATGCATCCTGTATTTTCCATTGCGCCCGCGGAAAAATCCGGAAGCCCGATCAGGTCCAGCTTTCCGTATGGATACTTGATTCCGAAATATTTATCGTAATAGCCCAGAATGTATTCAGCAGCCTCCAGCGCGAACTTACCCATTTCTTTTTTGCCGGGCGTGCTGTAGATGCGGATCGGCACGCCATCTGCAGCGCCCTCGATGTACTCAAAATGTCCCACCACCAGCGCCGCCAGGTAAGAGGACATCTTCGCGGTAGTGGCAAATTTAATCGTATGTTTGTTATCGGGACCCGCGGTATCGGACACGACCTTCTGATTGGAGATTGCAACCTGGTCTTTGTCCGCAACCGCAGAGATGTCGAACGTTGCCTTGTAATCGGGTTCGTCAAACGACGGAAACGCCCGCCGTGCATCCGTGGCTTCGAACTGTGTGGCCGCGTACTTGCGTCCTTTGTCGTCCTTGCCCAGATATAGCCCGCGCATCTCGTTGTTGAGAATGCCGGTGTAAGTGACGTGTATGGTGGCAGATCCGGCAGGGAGCGGCTTCTCAACGCTCAGCACCGCCATTTCTTTTTCTTTGTCGGGCGTGACCTTCGCCTTTTGCGTGGCGCCGCCGCTCGTGATAGTGACCTCGTGAAAATCGATGTCGACCGCGTTTAAGGTGATCTCCGGCGTCGACTTCAGCAGGTGGAGCGAAATCGTTTCATCGCCCTCAAACCTTGCCTTATCGAGATCAGGTGTGAAGGTCAGCTTGTAATTGTCCGGACGGGCAATCTCGGGCAGGCGCTGCGCAGCTGCCAAAGAAATTGTCAGCACGAGAAAGGTCATGACTGCGAATATTCTTTTCATAAGTCCTCAGGTAATTAGATCGGATTATTTCCTGGCCTTGGATATGGGTTCGAAAGTTCTGCAGGCACACGCGCCCCTCTGCAGTTCAATACGGATGGTGATCCGAAAAAGTTCATTTGGTGGATGTAACTACTCCATTCAAAATCGTCATCGAACAGTGGTTGGCGCCGAACCAGTACGGGATTTCGCGATAATCGTTAACATCAAATACGGCTAAATCCGCACCTTTTCCGGGTTCGATGCTCCCCTTCCGTTCGGCGACGCGCAGCGCCCATGCGCCGTTGATCGTTGCCGCTGATACTGCTTCGGCCGGAGACATTTTCATATGCGTGCAGGCTAACGACATCGCCATTGGCATGCTGATCGTCGGTGACGTGCCGGGATTGTAGTCTGTCGCCAGTGCCACCGGCACACCGGCGTCGATCAAACGCCGCGCGTCAGGATACTTCTTCAGTCCCAGAAAATAGTTAGCTCCAGGCACCAGCGTAGCCAAAGTATCGCGCTTCGCCAATTCCAGGACGTCGTCGTCACTCACGTGATCCATGTGATCAAAGGAGGCCGGATTAAATTGCAGGAAGCGCGTGAGATCCGTCTCTGAAAGTTGGCCCATATGAGCGCGTACGCTCAGCCCTTCTCTCTTACTTGCTGCAAAGACCTGTTCTGTTTGCTCGGGAGTAAACGCTCCTTTATCGCAGAACACATCCACGAATTGGGCAAGCTTCCGCCGGGCCGCTCGTGGAATCATCTCTTTACAGACGAGCTCAACATACTTTTGTGAGCACCCCTGAAACTCCTTCGGCACTACGTGGGCTCCGAGCAAGGTAGCGATCACGGTTCCCGGCCAGCGTGATGCCGCCTCCTTGATCGCTTCCAGTGACTTCAGTTCTGACTCAACGGTCAGACCATAGCCTGACTTGGCCTCCACCGTGGTGGTGCCGTGCGCGGCCATCGCTTCCAAGGCGGTGACTACTTTCGAGGCGAGTGCTGCCTTGGCCGTTTTACGAACGCCATCCAGGCTTGATCGGATTCCGCCGCCCGCGGCCGCAATTTCTTCGTAGGAAGCGCCCTCAATTCGCTTTTCGAAATCGACCAGGCGGGGCTCGGTGAAGACCGGATGGGTGTGCGAATCCACAAACCCAGGTAGAACTACTTTGCCCGCACAATCGACTTCGGTGACCATGCGGCGATTTCGTTTCAGCCAGGGATCGCGGAGCGCGTCTTTCGTCGTTCCCACGGAGACGATCCGGCCGGCCAGACATAGCACCGCACCGCCGGTGATAATCCCGAGATCTTTCAGCGCGTGACCGCGGCGAGGGCCCGCTTCCGTTTTGGCGGCATGCAACGTGAGGAGCTGGCCAATGTTGGCCAGCAGCACTGCTTTTTGAGATCTTGCTTTCGCGAGGCTCACGAGTGCTTTCAGTCTAGCAGCAGCGCTGTTATCCGAGAGAATTGGGGAGAGCCGGGTATCCGGTTAAGTGTTTTTGATGTTCCGGCGAGAAGTGAAAGATTTTAACCGCAGAGGGCGCAGAAAAAACACGCAGAGAAAACCAGATTGAGAAACGCAGAATCAAGAACCCATGGGTACTTTCACGCCTGCCTTGTTTGCAAATTCCTTCGCCTCGTCATATCCCGCATCCACGTGCCGGATTACACCCATCCCTGGGTCTGTGGTCAAGACACGTTCAATGCGTTTCGCCATCTCGTCGGTGCCGTCCGCGACCGTGACCTGGCCTGCGTGCAGCGAATAGCCAATGCCGACGCCACCGCCGTTATGAATGGAAACCCACGACGCGCCGGCTGCGGTGTTGAGCAGCGCGTTGAGCAGAGGCCAATCGGCGACGGCATCGGAACCGTCTTTCATGCTTTCGGTCTCGCGGAACGGAGAGGCGACCGATCCGCAGTCGAGATGATCGCGGCCAATCACAATCGGAGCTT
>QIAK01000177.1:10402-12963 GCA_003225515.1 Acidobacteriota bacterium
CGCTTTCGCGCCAGGTCGATCCAGCGCCGCAGGATGCGATTCTCGGGGAATAGTTCCAGAACAAGATCGTCGGTGACGTGAATGTCCGACGCTTCGCCGGATAACGCCACCCAGCGAAATGGTCCGCGCCCTTCGCAGAACAGTGGACGAATATAGGCCGGCACAAATCCCGGAAAGTCGTACGCATTTTTAACGCCGCGTTGAAAGGCGAAGGTGCGAATGTTATTGCCGTAGTCGAACGTGACTGCGCCCATTTTCTGCAGCCGCAGCATGCCTTCCACGTGGCGCGCCATCGCATCCAGCGATTTTTCCTGATAACTCTTCGGATCACGCTGGCGCAGGTCCAGTGCCTGTTCGAGAGTCATACCGTTTGGCACATACCCGTTCAGCGGATCGTGAGCGGAAGTCTGATCTGTCAAAATGTCGGGGACGACGCCGCGTTCGGCGAGTTCCGGAATCACGTCAGCACAATTGCCGACCAGGCCTACGGAAACGTTCTCCTTCTTGCGGATCGCATTCTTCAAAATGCGCAAGGCTTCATCCAGCGTCGTGACCATGAAGTCGCAGTAGCCGGTCTTCAGTCTTCTCTTGATGCGCTCCGGATCGACATCGATTCCGAGAAAAGCCGCGCCAGTCATGGTCGCGGCCAAGATCGCCGCCGAAATGCTTCTCTCCCGCAGCTGAAAAAGTTTCGAATGTCCCTTGCACAATCCCCTGGGATCCGATGTAAATCCACGAGCCGGCGGTCATCTGCCCGTACATCATGAGGCCGGCGCGTTCCAGTTCGTTGAACTTCTCCCAGTTCGACCAGTGGCCCACGAGATTCGAATTGGCGATCAGCACGCGCGGCGCGTGATCGTGAGTTTTGAATACGCCCACGGGCTTGCCCGACTGCACCAGCAACGTCTCATCGTTCGCCAGCGTCTTCAGAGTTTCGATGATGGCGCGATAGGCCTCCCAACTCCGCGCCGCGCGGCCGGTTCCGCCGTAGACGACAAGGTCTTGCGGACGCTCGGCGACCTCTTCATCCAGGTTATTCATGAGCATGCGCATGGCGGCTTCCTGCTGCCAGCCTTTGCACGTGATGGAGTTGCCGCGCGCCGCGCGAATCGATGTCGGGGCCTTGATTTCCGTTTCAACGGGCATGAGTCGATGTTACTTGCTCGGCACCGGTGCTTACAACCTGCGATGCTTGACCGTCTAGGCCAGAATCGTTGAGATATATACCCGCAAATATTTTTTCGTCATTTTCCCTAAAGTATTCATTTCAAATCGGTTGAGGGCGCGGGGCATGGTTGGGTGTGGGCAAAATCTTGAGCCGTAAGGACTTACAGCCAAAATATTCTGGAGTAAGGAGTTAGCTTCGGAGACGGAGCCGTTGCGTCGATCGGTGGTGGAGAAGTTGTCGGTAGAGCTCCCGCGCATAGTGCGAGTTTGCGCTCTTCAATATTCTCGGTAAAGGTTGTTCGTCACAAAAGTGGGGAATATTTTTGTGGAAGGCTGTGGAAAAAGGCGAGGACGTTGTGGCCACAGTGAGAATGGCAGCAAAACCGACTGCGCCCGCGTTTGTGGTGCCCACTCGTCGAAAACCGCGACGAATGGGGCAGCCTCAGTTGAGGCGGTGCACAGGTGCGGGCCAGCCACCGCAATCGCTTAGGCGTGGCTATATTTTGAGTGTAAGCCCTACGTTATCGACGACGTCCATCTAACCCTGTACTGAGATCCAAGGAGGGGCAATGGCAAAAATCACCATTCTTTTTGAAGGTCAGCGGCGGGAATTGAATGAGTTCGGATTCGCGATCTTCGACCAGATGATCCGATACGACGTGCCGCTGGATGTTCCGGGCAACATGACGCTAACCCTCCGTCCGGAGGGGCTGCGGAAATCTGTTGGGCCAGGGGTCATGGAAGTCGTGTTAAACCTAGCCGAGGGATTTACAGCTGGAATATTTGCCAATTGGCTCTACGGAAAATGGCAAAAAAGTGGCGAGCCTCGCAGCATCACGATCAAGATCGAGAATCGCTATTACCAGCTAGACCCCGAGGTGCTGGCGAAAGCCCTGGAAGGCGCCGCGAAGAAAGCGGAAAAAGCGGAAGAGAAGGAAACCTCGCTTCGATCCTGAATGCTCAGGATGCTGGAAGAAAGGAAAAGTCGGCGGGCTGGCTGCCCCACGCTTCGCGGTTTTCGAAGCGTGGGCACCACGGACGCCCATATCAGGCGATTGCTCTCACTCTCATCTCGGCCTTCCGAGACTCGTTGACCAGGACAGGGCCATGCCGCCCTTCGGCGTAATCGCAAAAACTGCTCCATGCCCAATGTTGCGGTTCGGCCACCAATCCACGCTTCACCGGATTGCGATGCATGTACCGGAGCTTTTCCACCCGCTTCCTTTCGGTGAATACAACGAAATCATAGAAACGCCGCTGCCAGATGTGTCCCTCTTCCAACGCCGCGTTCACGGTGAGCTTGCCCTGAAGGTCCGTCTCCGGGCGAAGCTCGCGCAACAGAACACGTGCGAATCCTTGCTTGACTGCCTTCATGACGAGTGATGGGTCTCCGC
>QIAK01000635.1:0-445 GCA_003225515.1 Acidobacteriota bacterium
CCGCAAAATACGCGTCGCATGATTGCATCGAACGATGGCGGAGTCACGGTTACGTTCGATGGCGGCACGAATTGGACGCGCCAGGACAACCAACCCACCGCGCAGTTCTATCACGTTATCACCGACAAGGAGATGCCGTATCGGGTCTATGGGCCGCAGCAGGATAGCGGCACGGTGGCAATTGTGAGCCGCAGCGATGATGGATCGATTGATCGGAGCGACTGGTACGACGTGGGTGGCGGTGAGGCAGGTTATATTGCGCCTGATCCGCGCGATCCTAATATCGTCTATGCGGCCGATTACCAGGGAAACATCACGCGCTACGATCGGCACATTGGGCAGGTGAAGGCGATTACCGAGCAGCCGGAACTTTCCGACGCGCACGGAGCCGCGAATCTGGAACATCGCTTCCAGTGGACGGCGCCGGTGATGCTCTCTCCCCACG
>QIAK01000635.1:489-2445 GCA_003225515.1 Acidobacteriota bacterium
ACCCGAAATGATAAAGAGAAGCAGAAAGTTTCGGGCGGGGATATCACGCTGGATGATTCCGGGACCGAGTACTACGACACTATTTTTGCGCTCGCGGAGTCGCCGATCACCAAGGGATTGCTTTGGGTCGGCACCGATGACGGTCTGATTCAGCTCACGAAAGACGAAGGCAAGACCTGGAGCAACATTACGCCCAAGGATATGCCGGAGTGGGCCCGGGTCAGCCAGATTGATCCTTCACCTTTCGATGCGGGTACGGCGTACGTCGCGGTTGATCGCCACCAGTTCGATGATCTTCGACCGTACATTTACAAGACCAGCGATTATGGCAAGAGCTGGACAAAGCTGACGCAGGGAATTCCAGATTCAACCTTTGTGCGCGTGGTGCGCGAGGATCCGAAGAAGCGTGGACTGCTTTATGCCGGAACCGAAAAGGGCGTGTTCGTATCGTTTAATGACGGAGCGAACTGGCGGGCGCTGAAGTTGAACCTGCCAACTACGCCAGTGCACGGCCTGGTGATTGAAGGGAACGATCTGGTGGTCGCAACCCACGGGCGCGCCTTCTGGATTCTGGATGACCTGTCTGCGCTGCGGCAGTACAGCGACGATATTGCGCAGAAGGATGCGTTCCTTTATACGCCGGGGCCGGCCTACCGCATTCAGGCGGGACAACTTGGAGAGAGGCATCCTTCGAAGCGGGTAGGGCAAAATCCTCCGACCGGCGCGATGATTTATTACTTCCTGAAAGATGCGCCGAAAGCGGGGACGGAAACGACGATCGAGATTCTTGACGCCTCAGGAAAAGTGATTCGCAAATATTCGAGCACGCAATACAACGCCCTGGAAGAGCCTCTCGATCCGGACGAGAAGAAGCCGGAGAAGCAGATTAAGCCGGAAGCCGGATTGAACCGTTTCGTATGGGATTTACGTTACGAGCAGGCGCACCATGTTCCTGGCTACTATCTGTGGGAATATGGCACGGGAGCGCGTGGGCCGGTAGCGGTTCCGGGTAAGTACCAGGTGAGACTCACAGTGGGGAATCAAACCCAGACTGCGGCTTTCGAACTGAAACTCGATCCGCGGGTGCATGTGAGTCAGGCTGATCTGGAGCAGCAATTCAATCTGCTGATGGAGACCCGCGAGGAGCTGAGCCGAGTCTACGATAGCGTCAATCAGATCCAGGACGTGCGGGCGCAATTGGCAGGCCTGAAGAGGCGACTGCCGCAGACTGCCAGCACGAAGACGATTGTCAACGCAGCGGACGATCTGGAGAAAAAACTGATCGCGGTGCGCGACGAGTTCGTCAACTTGACGATTAGCGCGAACGAAGACTCCCTACCTTGCCATGGATGCAGGCACGGCGGATTCGGCGCCGACCGAGGCTGAGCAACGTCAACTGGAGAAGCTGAAACGGCAGAGCGGCGAACTGATCGGGCGCTGGGACCAGTTGCAGCGCGGCGATCTGGCTACCTTCCAGAAGATGACGATCGAGGGCAGTTTGTCGACCGTAGTTGTACCGCCGGCGGGGCGCGCCACTGAGGATGCAATTCCGGCGCACTGAACTCGATTGGAACTTCGTCGGCATAGCCGTCATCGTTCTTAATGCAATACCTGCCAGTCAGCCTTTCATGGGTTGACTGGCATTTTTATTTCTTAATGATTCGGCGCTGTTTACTTGCGCAGTTACTCCTATTACTTCCGTGCCACTTCCATAGCACTGTCGGGCCTTGTCTGGGTGCGGCGGCATTGCTATTGTGCCGATAGAGATTGTGTTGTTCCTCCCCCTGAGGATCAACGAGGTCGATTCGATGGGGGTGCTTATGCGAGTCATGCATCTTTGTTATGCGGCAATTGGCTTTGCGGTGGCCCGCTGGATTTTCAAGCGGCAGGCGGTCGTAGACCCCGTTACGCGGTTCCGGTCGCAGGGCCTTCTGTAGAACGGTTTTCCGGGCTTGG
>QIAK01000079.1:0-1682 GCA_003225515.1 Acidobacteriota bacterium
GAGGTCGCGGAAGAGTTCCATAATCTCCTGGGCTTGACCCGAGTGGAGGTTGCCGGTGGGCTCATCGGCGAGCAGAAGCAATGGCTTGTGAATCACCGCCCGCGCCACGCCCACCAGTTGCTGTTGTCCGCCGGAAAGCTGGCTGGGATAAAGATCTTTCTTGGCCACGATCTGAAAGCGATCGAGAGTGTCCGCCACAAGGCTCTGGCGCTGGCCTCGGGGGATGTTTTTGTAGGAAAGCGGCAGATCGATGTTTTCCTGAACGGTTAAGTCATCCAGCAGGTGGTAGCTCTGGAAGACCATTCCAATATTCTTCTTCGCCAGTTCGCTGCGCTGCTTGCGCTTCAGGTCGTGAACCGCTTGCTCGCGGAACCAGTACTCGCCCTCCCACTGGTCGTCCAACAACGCGAGCACGTTGAGTAGCGACGACTTTCCGGCGCCGGACGGTCCCATTACGGTAATGAACTCCCCTTCGCGAATTTCAAGGTTGACGCGGCGCAGTACCCAGGTGCGTCCCGCGCCAGTTCTGTAACTTCGGTCGACATTCTTGAGTTGGATCATTTGGCCCTCTTCATCCTTTACTCGTACCGTAGAGCTACCAGCGGATCGACTTTGGCCGCACGGTAGGCTGGCAAAATGCTGGCCGCGAGCGCAACGGCTACCAGCAAGATTGCGACTGCCACAAAAGTTATGGGATCACTCGGTCGTACGCCGAAGATCAAACTCGACAAGACACGGCCCAGAGCCAGCGCGCCAACCAGTCCGATGGCCACGCCGATGAACGTCGGCTTCATCCCCTCGAATACCACCATCCGCAGCACATCACCGAGTCGCGCGCCAAGCGCGAGGCGAATTCCAATTTCTCGAACGCTCCGCCTCACGTTATAGGAAAGCACGCTGTAAATGCCAACTGCCGCCAACAACAAAGCGAGCCCGGCGAAAGCTCCCAGCAGCAGCATGTTGAACCGTTGCTGCGAAAGTGAATTGGCGACCAGGTCGTCCATGGCGAAAATGTCGCGAATTGGAATATCTCGGTTCACCGCGTGTACGGCATTCGACACCGCGTAATCCCGCGGAATTACCGGATGAGCGCACGACGAGCGTCATGGGGAATGAACCCCATTCACCCGTCGAGGGTGTCGATACCTGGTCTAGCGGAACATAAAGAGCTGTACTGGGGCGACTCTGGTCGAGACCGTCGAGCTTCACATCGCCCACGATTCCAACTACTTCGCGAATGGCGTTCTGGGAAAATGTGAGTGTAAGACGCTTTCCTACAGCGTTTTCGCCAGGCCAAAACTGCCGAGCCATTGACTCGCTGATCAAAACTACGGCAGGCCTGCCCGCGATATCGGTATCGCTCAGGTCGCGGCCTCGCAGAACCGGAATATGCAGAGCCTTCATGTACCCAGTGCTAATTAGGCGGACATCGACTTCCGGTTGCTCTGACATGGGCACTACTGGGCGGCCTTCGATGGCAATGGGCTGATGGGAACCTTCACCATTGAGAGGAATATCGTCAATAACACCGGCTGATTCGACTCCGGGCAATGACCTAACACGCTGCAGGACCAACTCGAAAAAGCTGACCTGCTGCGCGGGTTGGGGAAACTTTGAATGGGATACCATCGCAGTCATGGTTAGAACGTTGTGAGAATCGAACCCCGGATTCACACCGCGTA
>QIAK01000079.1:1694-13847 GCA_003225515.1 Acidobacteriota bacterium
AATCATCAGGCCCGCGCCAAAAAGCAGCAGAAGCGAAAGTGCGACCTCCGACACTACGAGAATGCTGCGGGTGCGATACCCGCCCGAATCTGCATCGGTGCGCCCCAGTCCCTGTTTGAGCCCTTGATTAACATCGGTCCGGGTCAGTCGGAATGCCGGCAAAACTCCCGCTGCAATCCCGGTGACCACCGAAATCCCCGCCGTGAAAACCAATACCGGCCAATTCAGTCCTACATCAATAGAGCGCGGTAATCGATCCGCCAGAAAAGCCAGTATCAAGCGAATTGCGGAATGAGCGAATATCAACCCGAGCGCTCCACCCGCGAAGGCGAGAAGGACGGTTTCGGTGAGAATCTGGCGAAGGATGCGAACGGAGGTTGCGCCGAGCGCGGTGCGAATCGCAATCTCCTTTTGACGGCTGAAGGTTTTCGCGAGCGCCAGGTTGGCCACGTTGACGCAAGCTATGAGAAGAACGAAAGCCACTGCTCCCAGAAGAACCAGCAACGCGGGCTTCACGTCCGAGACCATATCTTCGTGCAAGGGCAACACGATCGCTCCCCACCCTTTGTCGTCGTCCGGATAAAGTTGTTGCAGTCGGCCCGAGATCGTATTCATTTCCGCCTGTGCTTGCTTGAGTTCAACACCTGGCTTGAGGCGCGCGATGACGAGATAATGATGCTCTCCCCGTACCACGCGTTCCTTATCCGTCCAGGCCATCGGAGTCCACATTTCCGCAAAATCGGGCAAGCGGAAACTCGCCGGCATCACTCCAGCTACGAAGTATGCGCCGAAGCGCTCCTTCCACACGCGGTAACTCAGGACTACGACATGGGAGCGACCGGGTTGATCTTCCTCCGGCGAGAGCACGCGGCCAAGTATTGGCTGAACACCCAGCGTTGCGAAAAAGCCTGGCGACACCGCACTCGCGTCCACTTGTTCCGGCTTATCACCACCAGTGATGGTGAAACCGTGGTAGGTGTAAATCGCCATATTGTCGAATACGTGGTTCTGTTTCTCCCAGTCCAGGTAATTCGCCGCAGACACAGAAAACTCCGTCATACCGGGAAAGCTCTGAGGGGGCGGAACATGCCAGACCCGCACCAAGCGATTGGGATCTTTAAATTCAAGCGGCCGCAGCAATACGGCATTTACGACGCTGAATATGGCGGTGTTGACGCCAATGCCCGAGGCCAGCGTGATTACCGCGACCGCGGTAAAACCTGGGCTCTTCAGCAACTGGCGTAAAGCGTAACGAAAATCCTGAAATATTCCATTCATAACGAACTCCAAAAATCTACTCGTACCGCAAAGCCACCATGGGATCGAGCGATGCGGCGCGCCACGCTGGCCCGATGCAGGCAATTGCCGACACCAGCGTCAGAACCAGGGCCGCGGCCAGCAAGGTCAGCGGATCGCGCGGACTCCCGCCCGCCCACGACCCGACGACGCCCCCAAGCGCCAGACTCAGCCCGAGTCCGAGCACGACGCCTGCGGCCAGCATCAAAGCCGTGGAGCTAATTACCAATCGCAAAATGCTGGCCCGCGGCGCACCTAGGGCCATCCGGATGCCGACCTCCTGCGTACGCTGTGTTACGCCGAATGAGACCACACTGTAGAGTCCAGTCGCGGCCAGAGCGAGCGCAAGAACCGCAAACAGAGAAAACAGAGTCGCAATAAACCGTCCTTGTCCCCATCCTTGCGTTTCCAGCGCCCATAGGAGAGTGTGATTCTGCCCGACCACCATGTCAGGATTCAGCTCGCGCAGCCGCCGTTTCACGGCTTGGACCGCCACCTCGGGGTCGCCCGCAGAGCGCGCTATCACGAACGCGTCCGGGGGAAGCACGAAACTGTAGGGAAGAAAGATCCCCGGTTTCGTGGGATGATCCAGGCCATCGTTGCGAACGTCACCTACGACGCCGATGATTTCCAGCCAGGCGTCCGGAGCCTGCGCAAGCAGCAGCTCAGGCCGCTCGACTTTGAGCATTGAGCAGCGCACAGCCTGGCCGATCGGATCGTTGCCGTCAAGAAACTGCTTCACGAACGATTGGTTCACCACAGCTAAGTGGGCAGCGCGACCGACTTCAGCGTCATTGAAAAATCGGCCCGTCATCAGTGGCATGCGAAAGGCCGAAAACTCCTGCGGGCTTATCAGCCCTAACATCGCTTCCGCCCCGGTCAGCGAAGGCTTGCTCCGTATATCGATCTTGCCCTGGAACCCTCCGAAGGGTGGAAAGAATGTGATCGAAACACCGGCGCTCTCCACCCCCGGCGTCTCGCCGATGGCTTGCCGCACCGCTTCGATGGCATTCAAGCGTCCCTGCCACGTCGGAAACGCTCCTTTAGGCAAAGCAACGTCGAGGTTAAAGATGTGCTCTGGCTCGAAGCCCAACGGAGTGTGAGTAATGGCGAGAAACGCCTTGGTTGCGGCTCCGGCACCGGCCATCAGCAACAGGGTAAGAGCTACCTGCCCGGCAATCAGGGCGCGATGAGTGTTGCGGCTGCGCGTATTCCCCGTAAGCTTCGTGCTGTTGGCCTGGATCAGTTCACTGATCGGTGGGTGTGAAAGCTGCCAAGCCGGCGATACTCCAAACAGAATCCCTGTGAGCACGGCGACAGTAACGCTGAATACGAGCACGACTCCGTTCACTCGAATCGCAGCCTCGTGCGGAAACGAATACAGCGGGAGCATGGCGGAAAATTTCCCAACCCAGCTATAAGCTGCCAGCACTCCCAGCGCTGCGCCCGCCAACGAAAGGAGCACGGCCTCGGTGAGTAATTGACGGACCAAACGGCCGCGGCTCGCCCCGATCGAGGCGCGAACCGCTAGTTCATGCTGCCGTGCGACGCCTCGTGCCAGCAGCAAGATCGAAACGTTGGCGCAGCCAATCGCCAACAGTGCGACCACAGCCCCGAACAACAGCACCAGGGTCCCAGAGAAGCGACCCAAGACCTCTTCGTTCAACGTAACAATGGCAATTTTACGGTCACGCCGAAAATCCCGCGGATCGTCTCTCACAAAGCGATCGACCAAAACCTGCAACTCCGCCCCGACAGCGGGATGCTTCACGCCAGGTTTCAACTTGATGAACGCCATCCAGTAATCATGCGGATCGGCGCTCGGGATTGCAGGAATATAAACGTCGCAGTCTCCCCAGGTGAATCGAGGCGCCGCCACACCGATGACGGAATAGAGATTGTGGTCGAGTTCGATGTTCTGCCCGATGATTTCGCGCTTTCCCCCGAACTGCCGTTGCCAGAATAGATAACTCAACACCGCAACCGGAGCGGCTTTGCCCCCGGGCGCATCCGCGGGAGTGAACTGGCGCCCCAACGCCGGTGCCACGCCCATATAGGTAAATAAATTCGGCGAGTATTCACCGACGCTCACCGAGATCGGGAACTGTCCACCGGTTAACGTCTCGTCTTGCTGGCGCTGGATGAAGAGATCGTCGATGGACGACATTCGTCGAAGTTCCTGATACTCCGTCCCATTGACAAAGAGCAATGGTCCGCGGCCACTCTTATCGCGTAGCTCCACGTGCACCATGCGGTCCGCATCCTTGTAGGGATAAGGATCGAGCAACACGCCGTACACCACGCTGAAGATCGCGGTAGTGGCTCCGATGCCGAGCGTAAGGGAGAGAAGAGCGGTTACGGTGAATCCCGGCGATTTCCGGATTTGGCGAAACGCGTAGCGAAGGTCCTGAAAAAATCCGCTCATATTCTCCTGCCTCCTTATGTCTACTCGTACCGCAAAGCCACCATGGGATCCACTTTCGTCGCCCGGCGAGCCGGGACATAGCTGGCGAGCAGGGCCACAATCATCAGCAACAACGAGAGGCTGACATAAGTAAGTGGATCACTTGGGCTAACCCCCACCAGAAAATCGCTGACGAGACGGCCGACCGCGAAAGCCGCCGTCAGTCCACCTGCAATGCCGAGCGTAACGATCGTTAAACCCTGGAGTCCCACCACGGTAAGAATGTCACGCGGATTGGCTCCGAGTGCCATCCGAATACCGATTTCTTTTGTGCGTTGGCTGACGGAATATGACATCACCCCGTAAACCCCAACAATCGCGAGCGTCAAGCCAAGCAAGCCTAGACCTGCCGCCAAACCTGCTCCGACCTCAAACAGCAACAGTCCATTCATACCGTGAAGTACGTCGTCCATTGTGCGCACGCCGTAAACCGGCATCGCTGGCGCGAGCGATTGCACGATCTCGTGGATTTCGCGAACCAGCGACTCCGGCGCTTGCCGCGTCCGGATTTGCAGATTCTCGACGGCGCCATAGTTTTGTGCCATCGGGAGATAACAAAGCGGATCGTAAGCTCCGTAGAGTTGGTTCATCCGGCTGTTCTTGGCTACTCCAATGATGGTCACGGGGTGCTTCGCATCCCGGGACATCGTGAAAAAGTTTCCCACCGGATCCTGACCAGGCCAGTAACGCTCTGCCATCGCCTGATTGATGACGGCAACGCGAGGTGAGTTTTCATTGTCGGAATCGATAATTTCGCGGCCTCGAAGAAGCACCGCACCCATGGTCTTGAAATATTCAGATGAGACCGAAATGGTCTGAGTATGCGGAACCGGTTGGCCCTTTGGCACCTCAACTCCTGGAATCACCAGATCGTCTCCAGACTCCAAGCCGCTTAAGGGAACGGCAGATGCCAGGCTTGCGGACTCCACTCCCGGCAGAGCGCGGGCACGCTCCAATAGCCCCCGATAGAACGACTTACCTTGTGCTTCCTGGTAGCCGATCTCATGCGCGTCAAACATGAAATTGAGAACAGATTGCGGATTAAAGCCAAGATCAGCGTTCTGCACGCCGCTGAGGCTGCGCACGAAAAGTCCCGCCACGATTAATAAAGTCAGCGCCCCGCCCACTTCGGCTGCAACCAGAACACTGCGCGTGCGCTGCCGCCATGCAGTCGAGGTGCGCCCACCTTCGCGCAACACTTCCCTCAGGTTGCCGCGCGATGCTCGCAGAGCAGGGAGGATACCTACAGAAACTCCGGTGACCAGTGAGACGCCAAATGCGTAGGCGAAGACTCGCCAGTCGAGGCCGAAGTCCAGCGTCACCGGCAACTCGCTCTGGAAAGGTAAAGAACTTAGCAAATGCGCCGCGAGCAGTCCGAAAGCCATGCCTCCAATGCAGCCCAACAAAGCCAGCAAAAGGCTTTCCGTAAGCAACTGGAGAATCAAACGGCTGCGCGCCGCTCCCAGCGCAGCCCGCACCGCCATCTCATGTCCGCGAACACTGGCGCGAACCAGGAACAGATTGGCCACATTCGTACAGGCGAGGGCCAGCACCATCCCGGCAAGAATCAGAAATAAGGCGGTCAGCTTTAGAAAGGGATTTGTTCCTGTCCCGGTGATGAGTCCCGGAGGACGTAGAGGCATCGCCCGCAGTTCGCGATTTTGGCTATCCCTGGGATACTGGTTTAAGAGTCGCGCACCCACAACTCCAAGAGCAGACTGCACCTGCGCAACGCTGGTCCCGTTCTTCACCCTTGCAAAAGCAAGCATGCTCCGCATTTTTGCATTGGTCAGAAAATCTTCGGCGGTTCCGTTCTCTATCGAGAACATGCTGAGCGGCAGGTACGCTTGCGTCTCGACGATGGGAGTAAGGCCAAGAAACCCTTTTCGCGCGATGCCAACGATGGTCGCGGGACGGCCATTGATCCAGGCCGGCTTGCCTACGATCGAGGGATCACCACCGAAGCGGGATTGCCAATAGTTATAGCTCAGGACAACGACAGAATCGGCGCCTGAAACTGTTCCTTCTGATGGCAAGATGAAACGCCCCTGGAATGGCCCAATGCCCAACATTGGAAAGAAATTACCGCCGACATAAACCGTCTGAACTGGCTTGGTGACTCCGTCTACGGTTAATCCATTGGGCGAGTTCTGCGCACCCTCGAGTCCGCCAAAAATAAATGGGACCATATCCGAGAAAACATCAGTAGTCTGTTTTCGAACCTGTTCAAACTCGGGATAAGAAAATTGGACTTCGGCATTTGTCCCATTCCCAGCAAAGCCAAGGAAGTAAATTTGTTTCGGTTCCAGTATCGGCAAGGGCCGAAGGATCAACCCATCCACCATGCTGAAGATGGCAGTGTTCACGCCGATGCCAAGCCCCAGCGTCAAAATAGCAATTCCATAGAACCCGGGACTCTTGCGGAACTGGCGTAACGCGTATCGAAAGTCCTGCAATAGTGCAGCCATTTTCAGTCCTCGAATCTTCTACTCATTACTCATAACGCAAGGCCGTCATAGGATCGATCTTTGCGGCCCGGCGCGCGGGCAACAGAGCCGACATAACTGCGATCGCGGCGACCATAAGTGTGGCAGCGCACAACGTGAGCGGATCGCTGCTCGAAACACCGAACAGCTGGCTGCGAGCCGCGCGCGTCAGCAACAGAGAAGCAGGCAGCGCGAACGCAATGCTCACTCCTGCCAACCAGAGCACTTCGACCAACACCATACGCATCACGGAAGTACGGGCGGCGCCGAGAGCGATGCGAATACCAATCTCGCGAGTGCGCTGCACTGTCGAATAGGCCAGCACGCCATATAACCCGACGGCGGCCATAAGAACGGCGAGTACGCCAAAGCTCGACGCCAGAATCGCGATCACCCTCTCAGCGGTCAGGTTGTCATCGATCTGCTCCTGCATCGTTCGAAAATCGTCCATGACGAGCTTGGAATCCAGCGCTTGCATGGCACTGCGCAGCGTTGATTCCGCGCTCTCCGGCGGCTGCCAGGTACGCACATAAAAAGTCATGCTGACGGGGTTCAACTCCTGCAAATATGGAGTAAACGTGGTTCGCGTAATCTCCTGGCGAACGCCAACGTGTCTGGCATCCGTCACGACACCAATGATTTCCGTGTCGGTGGCGACCCCCGGCCCTCCACCTTTTCCGTAGTAGTGGCCGAGGGCACGCTGCGGCTCTCCGAAAAAATGGCGGGCAAAGCTTTCATTTACTACGGCGACTTTCTGAGTTCCGGCACGGTCCTGCTCGGTAAAATCGCGGCCAGCAAGCAGGAGCATGCCCATCGTCGAAAAGTAGCCGGGGCTCACGCTTGGCGATTCCACATTCATGTTCTCGTTCTCTTTTTCGGTGTAGCCGGCGAGCGTGATGTTGTTCGACAGGTTAGTGTCGGCCAGTTCTCGATCATTGGTGCCCGCGACGGATCGTACTCCCGGCACTCCGGCCAAGCTTTGCAGCACTCGCGTCTCAAGATCATGGATCTGATCGGGTCGATATCCGGCGAGCGCCGGCTGGATACTGAATGTCACAAGATGATCCGTGGCTATTCCAACATTCAGGGATTTCAGGTTGTGCAACGTGCGGACGAACAAGCCGGCTCCGACCAGGACGAACAAGCTCAGCCCCATCTGGACCGCTACCGAAATACGCCGGAAGCGCAAGGGCCCGCTGCCCGCTGTCATCACCTGCTGCTTGAGTGCCGGAGTCAGATTCGGATGCCAGAACTGTGCCGCCGGAGCGAGGCTAAACAGCAGGCTCACGAGCATCGCCAGCGAAAAATTGAAAAGAAGAACCCGCAGATCCGGATGCGAAGAAAATGGAAGGTCTCCTGTCGTGCTAGTCCAAATCATGTTGATGAGCCACGCAGCAATCCGTGGTGCAATGGCGATTCAGAGTGCACCCCCGGCCAGGCCGAGCAACACTCCTTCCACTAACAGTTGCTGCACCACGCGGGCACGCTTCGCTCCGAGTGCATAGCGCACGGACATTTCGCGGATACGTCCTGCCGCCCGCACCAGCAGAAGGCTGCCCACGTTAGCGCAGGCCATCAGCGCCACCAGACCAACCATCGTCATGATGATCAGCAACGGCCGTTGCACGTCGGTTCGCAAGGGAGAGAATCCCTTGGCTCCGTCCCGCACGAAAAGGTGCGACTTGGTCAGGAAACTTTCCTTGAATTGTTCCGAGCTGTGCTCCCGTTGCTTCAATTCGTCGGCGCGGATGGAATACCAAAGCGGATTGATTCCGGCCTCGGCCTGTTCGCGGCTGAGTCCGGGCTTGAGCTTTCCAACAATATTCAGCCAACGGGAATTCCGGGCTAGGAGATCCGTGAGCCCTGGTCGTATCTCGCCCTTCATCGTCATGGGAGCAAAGATGTCAGGAGTGTCGCCCATCACCACGCTATGAAAACCGGGAGGCGCCACTCCAATCACCGTGAAAGGGCGGCCATTGATCAAGAGACTTCCGTTCACGATCGACGGGTCTGCAGCGAAGCGGCGCTGCCAGTAGCTGAAGCTCAAGACCACAACCGGATTTGCATCGGGTACCACATCATCCGACGCAACAAAAAGCCGTCCCCTGGCAGGCTGCAGGCCGAGCACGTCGAAGTAATTTCCCGAGACCAGTTCAGCTGCGACCAGCTCCGGCTGGTTTCGCCATTGCACACCGACCTCTGTCCATGCGGTCGCGATCAGACCGCTGAATACCGAGTTGTGATCGCGGAGGTCGCGATACATCGGATACGAGAAAGAGAAATTCTCATCCGTGCGGGAATTCGTGTGGCCACTGAAAGCGCCGGTAGACTGCAGGACAATGAGGCGATCACTATCCTTGACCGGCAGCCTGCGCAAAAGCGCCTGATCGAGCAAACTGAAGATCGCCGTATTGGCGCCGATGCCGAGCGCAAGCGTGATAATTGCGACCGCTGCAAATCCCGGCGACTTGGCGAGCTGCCGCAGGGCATAACGAAAATCTTTACCGAGTCCAGTCATCATCGCCGTTTCTGCTCCATTACTCGTAACGTAACGCCACCATGGGATCGACCTTGGCGGCGCGAAACGCGGGTACGTAGGCTGCCGCCATGCCCGCAAACCCTACTGCTATGGAGACCAGCGCCAGCACAGCAGGGTTGCGCGCTCCGATGCCATATAACATGTTCTGCAACACGGACGCGGAAAGCAGCGCGGCCGCTATGCCAATCACAATCCCCACGCCCAACAAGACCGCCGCATCCCGCAACACCATCGTGAGCACAGTTCCGCGCTTCGCTCCCAAGGCCATGCGAACGCCAATCTCTCGCGTGCGTCGCGCAACCGAATACGTCATTACACCGTAGAGGCCGACAATCGTTAGAGTGATGGCGAGCCCGGCGAATGCACTCAGTAGGACTGTCGCGAATCGGGGTTGGGAAAGCTCTGCGAATATAAGCTCCCTCATGGTGCGAACTTGTGTGACGGGAATATCTTTGTCCATCGACGAGACGATTCTCTGGACGCTTGCCGCCAGAGTCGTGGGATCAAGCGACGTTCGTACTACCGAGTACAAGCAACACCAGGTGTTTAACTGACTCGCCGGCAGATACATTGCGGGACGCATCTCGCGGTCGGTCATCCCAAGCCTGATATTCCCAACCACTCCTACAATCTCGCGCCATGGCGGCCCGCCAGGAGTCCCATTCCCAGCGCCCGGTTTGATTTTCTTGCCCAGCACGTCCTCGCCGGAGAAGAACTTTTTCGCGAAGGCCTGGTTCACGATCATTACCTGCAGGGATTTCGGATCGTCGCGCTCTGAAAAGTCACGTCCTTCGAGAATGGGAATCTGCATGGCAGAAAAATATTGCGGCGAGATCGGACTGAGGTCCGCGGTGGGACGCTGGCTTTCCGGGACCGGGTGCTCAGGATCTTCGAATGCGAGCACCGCTCCATCCTCGGTCATAGGCAGCATCATCACGCCACCCGCAGACTGCACGCCGGGCAGAGCGCGGAGCTTATCGAAATACTCGCGGTAGAACTGCGTCCGGGTCTGCTTGTAACGAGCGTCGGGTGTTTCGAAAAATAATGTTGTGAGGTGATCTGGATTGAATCCTTCATTGCTATGGACCAGATTCGAAAAGCTCGTGATAAGCAGTCCCGCCCCTGCAGTGAGCACCAGGCCCAAAGCAACCTGACTCACAATCAGTGATGCGCGCAACCAGTCACGCCCGCCGATTTCGCTTCTGCCGCCCTCTTTCAGGGTACTGATCAAGTCGGTCTTCGATGCAGCCAGAGCGGGAGCAATGCCGAAAATCAAGCCTGCCGCAAACGAGACCAGCAGCGCGAATGACAGTACACGGAGGTCTACCCCCGCATCCGCCGCGCGGGGCACACTGTCGCCAATCAGAGACAAAATTGCCGGTGTACAAACGAAAGCCAGGCCGCATCCTGCCAGTCCACCGGTGGCGCTCAGCACGAGGCTCTCGGCCAGTAACTGGCGTACGATTCTTTTTCTATTTGCTCCTAAAGCGGATCGCACCGCAAGCTCGCGCTGCCGCTCTCGCATGCGCGCCAGTAACAGATTGGCGATATTGCCGCACGCAATCAACAGGACCACGGCAACTGCGCCCAGCACAACCAGCAGCGCCGTGCGGGTGTTGCCGATCAGCGCCGCAATTTCCGTTTCGACTCGCGCTGAATCATGCCGCAGGTTCGTGTTCGGATATTCCTTCGCAAGATTGGTTGCGATCATCCGCAGGTCTTGTTCTGCCTGCGCGACCATAACGCCTGGCTTCAGACGTCCGAACACATTCAAGAAATGGGAACCCCGATTGCCGACGTTAGGATGTGGGTCCGACGGATCATCATCCGCTGCCAGCGTGGTCCAGATAGCATTCCGTGCCTTATTTACCGGGAAACGAAATGATGCAGGCATCACTCCAATCACGGTGTAGAGATCTCCGCTGAGCCGGACGCCACGACCAACAATTCCGGGATCGGACCCAAATTGCGATGCCCAGAGAGTGTGGCTGATCAAGACCACCCGCGTGCCCATTTTTTCTTGATCTGGGGCGAAGCCTGAGCCAAGTTCCGGATGAACCCCCAGGGCCGGCAGCAGGTTCCATGAGACGACCTCGGCATCCACCTGGACTGGCCGATCCAGACCAGTCAGGGTAAACAGGCTGTCGTGATAGGAAACCAAATGCTCAAGTGTGTGATTCTGCGAGCGCCAGTCGAAGTAGTCCGGATACGATATAGGGCTGCGCTCCGGGTTATGGCTGTTGACCGATTCTGCCTCGATCAGTCGTTCCGGTTCAGGGTAGGGGAGCGGGCGCAGCATCACCGCATCGATCACGCTGAATACGGCGGTGTTCGCCCCAATGCCTAGAGCCAGCGTCAGGACGGCAACCGCGGTGAAGCCTGAACTCTTGCGGAATTGCCGAATCGCGTAGCGAAGATCTTGCAATAATCCCGAAATCATTCCATTCATCGCGATTCTCTCCTAATTACTCGTACCTCAACGCCACCATGGGATCGACCGTGGCGGCGCGGCGAGCCGGGATGTAACTGGCGAGCATTGCAGCCAGCGCCAGCAGGGCGGAGACCGAGGCAAGTGTGGTGGCATCCCAGGCGCGAACCCCAAACAGCAACCCGCGGATCAGCGTCGCAGCCCCAATCGAGCAAATCAGCCCCGCGCCAATGCCAATACTGGCCAGCCAGCCGGCCTCTTTCAGGATCATTTGATAAACCGAGGCGCGTTGCGCGCCGAGTGCCATGCGCACACCAATCTCCCGCGTTCTCTGGCTTACCGAGTAAGCTATTACTCCGTAAAGACCTACAACTCCCAGCAGCAACGCCAGAAAAGCGAAGCCACCAACCAGCCATGCCGAGGTACGGTGGAGATAAGCTGTTGGGGAATCGTTGATTCTCTCGCTCATTGTGGCTACGTCCATGGTGCCGAGACCGGGATCGATTTCATGAACCGCAGCAACCAAGGTCGGAAGCAGCGACTTTTCCGCCTGCGATGTACGCACAACGAGGGAGAAGTAGTTGTCGATATTCTGGTTAAAGGGATAGTAAACAGCCGGCCAGATTTCCGAGTCCAGTGATCCGTCCTTCACGTCTTCCACAATGCCAATGATCTCGGCGAGAGATTTCGGCGACAGCTCCGTGTCGCCAAGCTTCTTCCCGACGGGATCTTCACCGGAAAAATATTTTCGCGCCAGCGCCTGGTTAATGATGACCACTTTAGGCTTCGATGCATCCTCCGCATCAGTGAAGTAACGGCCCCGCAGCAGCTTCGCTCTTAGAGTCGCGAAAAATTCCGAAGACACCGATCTTTGATTTACTTCGTTGTGCTCGCCGTTATAGGGCTTGCCGGCGACGCGGATCCAGGTGGTGTTGCCGTT
>QIAK01000079.1:13879-14418 GCA_003225515.1 Acidobacteriota bacterium
GTCGAAACGCGGCGCAGGATCTGCCGCTCGATGGGCACAATCTGCTCATCCTTTGAGTAAGCGGTCTCAGAGAGAGCAATTCCCATGGTGGCCAAATGGTCAGCCTGAAATCCCACGTCCACATGGAGCAATCGGTAGAAGCTCTTGCCCAATAATCCTGCGGCCACCAGCAGGACTACGGCGATCGCCAACTCTGCAACCACCAGACTCGACCCAAAGCGGCGCCACAAACTTCCAGCGTACCCGCGACCACCTTCGCTCAGGCCTTCCCGCAGCTTGGTCAATGGCAGCCTCACGATTGGAGGAATGGAAAACAGAGCTCCTGCGACTGCGGACACGGCCACTGCAAAGAGCAATACATGTGAATTTAAAGAGAGCCCCCGCAGATAGGGCACATTGCTCATGAGGTCATCGGGAACAAAGTGCAGGAGAATCCGCATTGCTCCGCCCGCGGCAACCAGGCCCAGCGCGCATCCCGCCGCGATCAGAACCAGACCTTCTGTCATGAACTGCCGAATCAGCCGGCCATGCGATGCACC
>QIAK01000079.1:14506-33815 GCA_003225515.1 Acidobacteriota bacterium
AATACGAAAAGAATGGGGCGGATGTCGGCAACAATCGCGTCTGCGAGCGGCAGCACGCTGGCTCCCTGGCCGCGATTGTCATTCGGATACTGCAGTTCCAGTTGGCGCGCAATCGTCTCCATGTTGGCCCGAGCCATATCAACCGTCACGCCATCCTTGAGCCGTCCTATGCCGTTCAGGGCGTGGCATCCTCGGGAGGCGCAGGTATCGGAGGCATGCAGGGCTGTAAAGAGTTCGACGTTTCCTCGCGGAGCAAATTGAAATTCGGGTGGGAGCACTCCTACTATCTCGTATGGAATTCCGGTTAGTGTGACCGTCTCGCCGGTTACATTCTTTCTTCCCCCAAACCGCTTTTGCCAGGTCGCGTAAGTCAAAATCGCCGTTCTGGGAGCCGCCGGCAAGTCTTCGCCCGCATAGAAGTCGCGTCCCAGCATGGGAGTAACCCCCAGAGTGCGAAAGAAACCATCACTCACGCGGACGGCGGGCACGAGTTCGGTTTTTGAGCCAGTGTTCAGCAGATATGTCGAGCCGTTGTAAACATCCATCGAACTGAAGACCTGATTGAGCCGTTTCCAGTCCAGATAATCCGGATAGGAAAGATTCGCCCGCGGCATCATGGCAATACTTTCCGTCACATCAATCAGGCGGTTGGGATCTTTGTACGGCAAAGGCTTTATCAGGGCCGCATCCACGAATCCGAAAATGGCCGCGCTCGCGCCTATTCCCAGAGCCAGGATCAACACTGAAGTGAAGGCGAACCCCGGGCTCTTGCGGAGTTGGCGAAATGCGTAGCGAAGATCATGGACTAGTCCGTTCATTGTCACGTCCTCCTGCTCGCGGTTCGTGCTACGTGCGATTGACGTTCGCTGGACGTCCCAAGCGGTAGGAAAGCCGCCAACCCAGCAATCGGCGCCAAATGATCTGCTCGACAGCACCCGAACCGAGGCGCTTACGCGTGGGTCTCTGCCATTAATTTCTGCAGTTCTTCTTCTGCGACAACCTTGCCGTCGAACAGATGAACTTCGCGCTGGGCGTGCTTGGCAAACCGCGGATCGTGCGTCACCATGCAGATGGTCGCGCCCTCGCGATGCAGATTTTGCAGCAGTTCCATCACGGCTTCACCATTGCGCGAATCCAGATTCCCGGTTGGCTCGTCCGCCAGCAGAATGGACGGCTTCCCTCCCAGGGCTCGCGCCACAGCGACGCGCTGCTGCTGACCGCCAGAGAGCTGCGAAGGATAGTGCCGGACGCGGTGCGCCATGCCGACGCGCTCCAGCGCCTCCATGACCCGCTTCTTTTTTTCCGGCGAGGTCATCCGCTGACGATAAGTCAGCGGCAACTCGACGTTCTCATACACGGTCAGATCGCCAATCAGATTGAAACTCTGAAAAATGAATCCGATCTCCTGGTTGCGGATGCGAGAGCGTTCGGCAAAATCGAGGTTCTCGACCGAGTTCCCGTTTAGCGAGTAGCTGCCCGCCGTTGGAGTATCGAGCAAGCCGATAATGGACAGGAGCGTGGACTTGCCACACCCCGATGGCCCCGACATGGCCACATATTCTCCCTTGGCAATCGAAAGGTGTACCCCAGACAACGCGTGGGTTTCAATCTCGTCCGTATAGAAGACCTTTGTCATCTCCTGAATCTGGATTAACGGCTGCCCGGTTTCAGTCATAGCTCCTGTCCTCGCTCTTTAGATTTCCTAAGTTGATTTCGCCCTTACTCCAGGCGGATGCGGTCAGTCTTATCCCAACGTGACATATCGGAAAGAATGACGGTGTCGCCTTCATGCAGTCCTTCGAAAATCTGAATGGAATTCACCGACTCGCGCCCAACCTTCACCGGAACCCGGCTTGCCTCTTTGTTGTCTGGATCCAGCTTGAACAAACTAATCGTGCTGTTCTCCTGTCCAAAGGCGGGGCGTCCCACATAGCCATCCACGCTCAAGTCGGGACGCGCCCCCCGGGGCAGTTCGCTGGTTAGTTTGACGTCCACGGTCACGGTTCCGTTTTGTACAGCCGGATCAACCCGCATCACCGTCCCGCTGATGATGCCGTTGTGCGTATCAATCGCTGCTGGTTCGCCGAATTGCACATCTCGCGCTTGCGTTTCTGCGATCTTCAATGCCGCCATCAGGTGCTCCGGCTGCACCACTTTCGCGAGCATTGCTCCGGGCTGCACATGTTGTCCGATCTGTAGCGGGAGATCCACCAGCACGCCATTGATGCCGGCGCGAACCTTCAATGCCTCGAGTTGCTTCTGCTTCAACTCGGCCAGCGTTCTCGCCTGATCAACCTTCGCCTGCTCCTGCGCAAGCTGCGTTTCAATGGCTTTCTTGTTGATTACCAGGCGTTGTTCTTCAAGGTCGTTGCGGGTTGTGAGTTCGTCCGCTTTACCTTTGGAAGCTTTGTAGGCCAGGCCGGAAATCACCCCAAGATCGTAGAGAGCTTTGTCAGTATCTGCCTGTCGCTTTGCCTGTCCATAGTCCGCCGTCACGGTTGCGGCGCCGGCCTTCTGAGTCATCAGATCGCTATCGAGCTTCACCTTCAGGCTCTGATATTCGGCCTCAGCCGCTTTGAACTGCAGGTGCGCGTCCACGGCAGCCTGCTCCACTTGCGGATTGCTCATCTCCAACAGAATGGCGTCGGCCTTCACCTGTGAGCCCGGCAGCATGCGAATGCGTACCACGGTAGCTTCAGTCTCGGCGGGAATCTGCCGAACCGCTTCCTGGGTAGGGACGAGCGACCCTGGTCCGCGCACTTGCCGCAGCATCGACCCATGCTTCACCGTGTCGACCCACACCGTCCCTCGCTCAACCGAAGGAGCCGCAGGCCTTAGCCGCAAAATGCCGGCTGTAGCCGCGGCTATCACAACCGCGCCAATGACTCCCGAAATAACCTGCCGGCGGAGCTTCTGACGCTTGAATTCTGGGCGCGCTATGTCCATGCTGGGGTATCCACCCTTTTCGGAGGCAACCAGTCCTCCATCCCGAATACAAACCTAAGTATCTGAAGCGTCGAAAGATAAGGTTGAAATAGAGGACGCCTGTGAGGGTCTGGTTGTCCACTACCGGACCTGCATGTCCATTGACGGACAACACAGAACAACTGAACCGAATGAGCGCGGGACGCATAGGGCGACGGTCCGGTGACGGATCGCACCCACGCAAACGGCTATGGTCTGGCCCGCTGCTTCAGTGCCTGAGCCTGCGTGCGTTCTGCGGCGGCACCTGGCGCATCTCCGAGTTCATCGAAGGCGTCGGCCAGAAAAGCGTGAGGTTCAAAATTGTCGGGGGCCGCAGCCACTGCCGCTTTCAAGTAAGGCAGCGCCTCGCCGGCATGATGCTGCAAAGTAAGGATGCGCCCCAATAGCAGGTTCGCTCGAAAGTGTTCCGGGTTGAGTTGAATGACAGTCAACAGCAGTTCCACTGCCTCGGGCACATGCTGAGTGCGCGCGTAAACCGAGGCCAGGGAATATTGCGCGTCCGGCCATTTAGGACGCTTTTTGGCCACATACTCAAAATAGGGAACTGAATCCCGCCACGCCCCGGTTTCATACAACGCCAGCCCAAGTTCATATTGCGCCTGCACCGAGTCCGGCAACTGCTCCAGAGATTTGCGCAGGGCCACAATCGCTTCTGGATAGCGCTTCATCTTGGCCAGCGCGATTCCCAACTGCATTTGAGCCGCCGAGACCAGGGGACTGTCTTCCAAAACTTTTCTCAGCAGTGGGATCGCCTCTTCATAGCGTCCATCTTCAACCGCAATCATCCCTTGCTGCAGGATGTTCGAGATCCCGATCTTGTCCTTTGGGTCCGCGCCCTGAAATGGATCCGCCGACTGGCCGGCTGCACTCGATGAAACATAGCCCAGAGCGGAAAGATTTTCCGCCTGCTCGGAAGTCACCGCGGCAGGCTGCGACTTCCCATGATAGCTCGTAGTCTTGTCGTAGAAGTCATTGGTCTGAGCCTGCAGCGTGCCCGCCACCGCAGGCGAAGATGCCGCCAGATTGTGGGCTGCGTCTTTATCCTGCGACTGGTCGTAAAGCTCCGGCTTTGGAGAGCGCACGTAAAGGTATTTTCCCGTACGCATTGAGCGCAATGCGCTCCATCCAAACGCGCGATGGGGATAGTCGGTCTCGGCGTAGGCAGGAAGGTCGTCGGCCACTTTCTGGTTGCCCTTCATCAACGACACCAGCGACTCACCCTGGAACGTAGGCGGCAATGGCAGACTCAGCATGCTCAGAAGCGTGGGAGCAACATCCACCAGGCGCACGCGCGAATTTAGGCGGCGGCGAGCCAGCAGTTCTCCCGGCAGTTTGAAAAGCAGCGGCACATGGATGGTCTCGTCATAGAGAAAAATGCCGTGCATACTTTCTCCATGCGCTCCCAGGGATTCTCCATGATCCGACATCATCACAATGATCGTGTTTTCGTACAGGCCGCGCTGTCGCAGGTAGCTGAATAGCTTGCCTAACGAAGCGTCGGCGTAGGCGATCTCGCCCTCGTATGGGTCGCTGAAGCGCTTGTCATACGGCGGCGGCGGATCGTAGGGAGCGTGCGGATCATACAGATGCACCCAGACGAAAAATGGTGATGGCCGGTTTTTTCCGAGCCAGGCAATTGTGTGAGCGACCACATCTCCGCTACGCCGTTCAACGGTAGTGTAGCGGTCCTCGTCAGGACCCTTGGGCCGGAACCCGGCGTCGAAAAAATCGAACCCACGATCAAATCCCGGCGCCATGCTCGCCTTCGGATCGAGAATCAGCGACCCAATAAACGCCGCCGTATGATAGCCGCTCTTCTGCAAAATCTCCGGCAGGTACGGCAGCAACGCCGGCAGAGGATGGCCAAAATCGGTCACGGTATGAAACTGTGGATACGTTCCGGTGAAGATCGTCGCGTGCGATACGGGGGTCAACGGAGCCTGTGAATATGCCCTCTCAAACACCACTCCCTGCCGAGCCACGAGATCGAGATTCGGCGTAAGCCCATGCTTGTTCCCCAAAAAACCCATGCGATCGGCGCGCGTGGTGTCCACCGTGATGAAAACAATATTGGGAGCTTCCGCCCAAACCGAAAGACCGATCCCGAGAACGAACAGCAGGAGAAAGAAGAATGAACGCCGCATAAACAAAAAGGGAGTTTACCAGAGGTAAACTCCCGGAAGCGATTGCTATCGGACTAGCCTTAAAAGTCCACGGAGAGTGCAAACTGCATGTTGCGCTGCGCCCCCGTGCCGAGAATCGGATTCAGTCCTATGCCGACGTCCGGCGTGGCAAAGAGCGTTCCAAAAGAACCGCTTCTCTTATTCCCGGTCGCGTAGGCCAGCATCGCATGATTCAGCACGTTAAACACGTCCCACTTGAACTTTACGGAATAACGCTCTCTAAACTTAAACGCTTTGAAAACCCGGTTGACGTACGCTGTTGCGCCCAGCGTTGCCCACCGTTCCGATCACAGGTAGCGAGAACGCCGAGGTGTTAAAGAATTGGTTCGGGTTGTGGAAGTTGTAATTCAACGGGCTGCCATCGTAGTTGACGTATGTCGTCTTCAGTCCCTGCCCAGAGGGATCGGAAGTCGTAGGACAAGTAGTGAAGTCGGTGGGGTCCGTACACAGAGAAAGATCTGAATTGTCAAAGCCCTTGCTCGAGTAAACAGTGAACGGACGCCCTTCTTGTGCACGGAATATCGAATTGACGCTCCAGCCATCCCCAACCAACTTGGGCACATGACGGAACCTGGGCACGTCATAAACAAGCGTGAAGTTTACGTTCCATGGCGTATCAAAATTCGACGGGGCATAGTTCTTGGAGATGCTGTAGGGATTTTGGTAGTTCGACAAGAAGTCGCCGCCACGGTTCGCTGAACCAGTGTCCTTGGACTTTGATCGAACAAAATTGAACTGGCCGGTTAAGCCGTGCAGATCTCGCACTTTGTAGGCTAGCTGCAAGCTGTTGTACTTCGAATAGCCGTCATTGTTCAACTGCAGAATATGGTCATAGTCGGGGAATTGGGCGCCGAAAGGCTGTCGGCTCGTGTCACACGGCAACGTGCTGACCGGGCACGCATTGAGGTCGCGCCAATTGAGCAGGTCGCGTCCAGAAGTGCCGACAAAGGCAACACTGAACGACGTCTTACTGGAGAGCTCTTGCTCGACCGTCACGTTATAGGCGTGATTCATGGGCGTCTGAAAGTTGCGAATCACTTGCACGACATTAAATGGCGGTGGCGGAGTGGCTGCGGAAGTGGCCCCAAAAATATTCACTCCTGTTGCCATGCAAACATGCTCCTGGCATAGCGAGTTGCCGGTAAAGAGTGCCAGGTTTTCTGTCGGCGTCGAAGTTATGTCCACCGGGTACTCGCCGTCCGCAACCTGGGTGAAGAATCCTGAACGGGTTCCACTCCAGGCGTTGAAATAAGTCTGCGGGGCGTGAAGTGCGCCAAAATTCGGTTGGTCATAGTTCAAGGAATAGCCCGAGCGCAGCACGGTTTTACCATTCTTGAAAATGCTCCAGGCGAAGCCAACTCGCGGGCCGAAGTTATTCTTGTCTACCCCATACAGCGGCTGTTTCGATAAGCTTACAAAGCCACCCGCGTCTGCTTTTGAACTATCGGGCAGGAAGTTTGCACCCAAATTATCCTTCTCCCCTAAGGCCCCCGACACATCCCAGCGCACACCCAATTCAAGGGTAAAGTTGGGCCTGACCTTCCAACTATCCTGCACGTACAAGCCTAAAGACTTCTGGAAAATATGACGATTGGTGACGCCAAAGGATCTGGCAGCGTCGTCGGCCATCCCCAGCAACAGCTCATTCAAAGCGGCCACGCGCGCACTCTCGAAGTGCCGCGGGTCATTGGGAGCATAGTAATAGTCGTAATAGTTGCCGTGATAGTAGAACGACAACGCAGTTCTCGCCCGATCCCGCCGCGACTTAGTATATGCATTTTGAAATTGACCGCCGATCTTGATGGTGTGATTGCCCTTGATCGCGGTGAAGTGCTCCTGCCAATCGTAGGAGGCGTCCGGACGAGTGATGATGGGATAGCCTTGGACTCCGCCAACGACCGAGTATCCTGACGCTCCAAAATATCCGAGATAATAAAGTGCGGGCACGCCAAAGTTTTCTTTGTCCTGCGAACTGGCGCCGAGGGGGCCGGTGTTGAGGCCCAGCGCGTTGGGATCGATGTTGTTGTTTACGCCGATGCGCTGGGAGAATCGCTGATAGCCGAAGCGACTTTCTAGCACTTTGGTGGGACTAATCGTCCAGGTATAGTTGATGCCCGCCAACTGTGCGCGGGAGGGTGCCACGGAGTTCCACATGTTGGGGTCGGTGGCCAAGGAGCCGGTCGATTGCGGCACGCCCGGCGCTGGCGGTTGGCTCTGAAAGCTGTCGCCAAAAAGATACTTTACTGACACCCGTTGCGACTGGCTAAAGACATAGTCGAATTTCACATGGAAATTGGTGACATCGAGCGCATTATTGGAGGCGATGTCGACTTGTGCTCCAGGGCTAGGAGCTAGGGGGATAAATGAAAGCAATTTGGCGCCTAAGGTGCTGGCAGTACCATCGTCAAGGGTACCGACGATCTGATCCGGCCCAGGTCCGGGAACCCCATCGTTGATGCAGGTGGCGGGATTTGGGTCACCTGCGTTGTTTGGGTTAATTCCGTTTAGCACGCACCCCATGGCGTCGTCGATTTCTTTTTGTGCCGGCCACGTCACACGAGACGGAAATTGATCTTTGAGGTGAAAGCCCTGAAACGACATGAACACAAACGCCTTGTCCTTCTTGATCGGGAATCCCCCCGACGCACCAAACTGATTCAGGCGAAACGGCGTTACCGAACTGGCAAACCAATTTCGCGCATCGAACGCATCTGTATGCCTGTCCCAAAACAAATTCCCGTGCAGTTCGTTAGTCCCACTCTTCAGCCCGATATTGATAACGGACCCGCCCTTCACTCCGAACTCCACGCCAGGATTCGATTGCACATTGAATTCGGAAATCCCATCCAGCGGGATTAAAGCCGCAGCCGTACCCGAGATGGCCGCCTGCCCCAAAGACGACTCCCCGTAATAGCGATCATTGTTCGGGATCCCATCCACCGCGAAATTATTTGACGTAGCCCGCTGCCCGTTGATGTTCAGACTTTGGAACCCGCCGCCCGGACTGCGCTGCACGCCCGGAACGCCGTCGAGAAGATTATTGAAATCGCCGCCGTTATTGGGAAGATCCTGCACTTCGCGTTGCACGAAGAGAGTGCTGAGACGATCCTCGGTCGACTCCACCAGAGGCGCCACATCCTGCACTTCAACAGTTTCTGTCTTTGATCCAATCTGAAGGGAGAAATTCGCCTGCGTCGTCAGCGCGATGTCTACGCTGGCTTGGCGCGACATGGTCTTGAATCCGGATGCCTCGACGGATAAGTGATACTGCCCGGGGTTCAGATCGACGATACGGAAAAATCCAGTGTCATTCGTTTTCACCGACTGCTTCTCGCCGGTGCCTGTATTTTCCGCGCGTACCTCGGCCCCTGAAACAGCGGCCCCGCTTGAGTCCGTAACTGTGCCCGAAATGTCGCCCGTGATCTTCTGCGCGAGCAGAGGTGCGCTAGCCATGAAACCGCTGAGAAGAAGAACAGATACCCCACGTAGAAGACGATCACCGGTCATCTTTTCCCCCTGAACTTCCTGCTCTCACCAAAAGCCGCAGAACGTCTGCGGTGCGATGCTCGACTCGATTGGGGGTTCGAGTCAAGAAGTATTTTTAAAATCAATGACTGCCGGTCAAGACACATCACAACCAGGAGCTGTTAGGTCCGCATTTCATGCACTCGGTAAAGTCGGTAAAGATCGACCTGGTGTGCGGTCCCTCTGCCGTAATGCCGGAAATCCGTATACAGGATGGCTTTCAGCTGGAGAATCCAGGCTCGAGGGCTCATTTTTGTGACAACCAGCTACGTCTCTTTGCCGTCACATTCGTTGTGATAAATGCCGTCACCGTCGCCCTGATTCTCCTCTTCTCGTTCCAGGTCAGTGCTGTAGCCCAAGAATCCCAACGTTCAGAGCAGAATTCGAACGAACTTGCCCGCAAGATTCTTCAGAACGAGATCAAAGCCGAAGCCGACGATCACAGCCATTGGAGCTTTCAGCTGGAATATGAAAGCGGCGAGGGCAAGGAAACGGACGAAGTGGTGGAAACAAAAGACGGTGATCTCAAGCATCCTGTGTTGATCAACGGCCACCCTCTCAGTGCAAAAGAAGAGCACGAGGCTGAGGAAAGAATTCAGACCTTTGTGCGCGATCCCGCCCGGCTGCGCAAGTCGGCGCACGAGCAAAGCGAAGACCTGGCGCGAAGCCAGCGCTTGTTCAAGATGTTGCCCGACGCGCTCATCTTCAGCTTCGCAGAAGATCATGGCGATACCGTCAAACTACATTTCAAGCCGAATACTCAGTTCCGACCGCCAACGCGCGAGGCGCGCGTCTTCCAGGCCATGGAAGGAGATTTATGGGTGAATCGTAAACAATCCCGGCTCGCAGGGATTTCCGCACATATCACCCACGAAGTAAAATTCGGCGGAGGCTGGTTAGGACATTTGGATCCCGGAGGCCATTTCGAAGTCCAACAGGAGGAAGTCGCTCCCGGCTACTGGGAAATGACTCGCTTGAATGTGGACATGAAAGGCAAAGTACTTTTCTTCAAGACAATCAGTGTGCAGCAAAAAACCTATCGCGCCAATCTCCACCGAATACCAGACAATCTCACGCTCGCGCAAGCCGCCGACCTGCTGCGGAAACAGGTTCTCGTCGCCCGAACCACGGCCGGGAAGAGCAATTAAGTAATGTGCGTCGGTTGAATGGCGGAAGTGCGGTCCGGTGATTGTCCAGGATTTCGCCTGCGGGCTCTCGCCTTCGCTACGCTCAGACTCACGGCTCGCAAACGGCTCAACTTCTCGAGCCCACTGGATTCCGCAAGTCCGAAAAAAAGCTTCACATTGACGAGAGGCCTCGCCTACCTCCCGTTTGCGAGCATTTCCACGACAGAGGCTGCCCCACCCTCTTGCGAATTTTAGAGAGTGGATAGGATGCTCTCACGATGATTGAGACGTACTGGAGCTGCGAGTGATTTACGTGCTTGTAAGTTGTTGAAAATTGGCGGAAGCGAGTGGGGGTCGAACCCACCGGTGACGGGGTTACCCGCCACCCGCCGGTTTTGAAGACCGGGACGATCACCGGACCGCATGCGCTTCCGCATCACCACAAGAAAATGCCACGGATTGACGAAGTCACAGCTGAATCAGTCCGTGTGATCCGTCAATCCGTGGCCGATTTCATTTCTCCAGCTCCACAAGCACTATTTCGGCTGGGCTGTGGTTCGCAGGTATGGCTTCACCGTTTTGAATCCCGGGAACTTCTGCTGTGCTTCTTCGTTGGAAACAGCGCTGGTAATAATCACATCGTCGCCCGGCTTCCAGTTCACCGGTGTAGCCACTTTGTGCTTGGCGGTGAGTTGCATGGAGTCGATGACCCGCAGGATTTCGTCAAAGTTCCGCCCCGTGGTCATGGGATAACTGATCTGCAGCTTGATTTTTTTGTCGGGGCCCACCACGAATACGGTACGCACCGTGGCGTTATCTGCGGGCGTGCGGCCTTCGCAGCTTTCACCAGCTTCCGCCGGCAACATGCCATACAGCTTCGCTATTTTGAGTTGGGGATCGCCGATCATCGGATAATTCACCTTTGCGCCCTGGGTCTCTTCAATGTCGGCCGCCCACTTGCTGTGGTTGGTGACCGGATCGACGCTCAGTCCGATTATCTTGACGTTGCGCTTGGCGAATTCTGGTTGCAGTTTTGCCATGTATCCGAGTTCGGTGGTGCAGACCGGCGTGAAGTCTTTGGGATGGGAGAACAGAACCGCCCAGCCGTTGCCGATCCAATCGTGAAAATGAATGGTTCCTTCCGTCGTTTCAGCCGTAAAGTCAGGGGCCGTGTCGTTAATCCGGGGAATGCTTTGGGTCTCAGTCGCAGTGCTCATCATGATCTCCTTATTGAACTAAAATCGCTCAAGATTCGGATTCGTCGGACCGCCCGGCAATGTGACTTTTTGGGGAGCGGATGAGAACGAATCCCACCCGCTTCACCGGGTGGGCTGGGAAGAATCTCGCGGATTCCCTAGCCGCACGCCGGCATCGGTTGACAACAACCGGTGACTCGGGAGCAGCAAGGGGAAAACATCTTGCTAGGATAGAAGCGCCTGCTTCCAGTGTCAAACGCGCAGCCTTCCCAAAAATTCGGCCCTATTTTCTGCATCGCGGCGCAAACGCCTGCATCCTTTCTGTCGCAACTCACGATTTTCAGGAGTGTTCATGGCTACGAAGCAACGGCTGGCAATGGCACAATGGGACGTCTTTTCATCCACGCCGCTCGAGGGGAACTCTCTGGCAGTTTTTTCCGATGCGCGCGCGCTGAGCGATGCACAGATGCAACTGATCGCCAAAGAAATGAATTTGTCGGAGACGACTTTTATCTGTCCGCGAGATGCTGACACGGAGCGCGAGCGCGGTGTGCGCGTGAGAATCTTCACGGTGCAGGAAGAACTGCCCTTTGCAGGACATCCCACGTTAGGAACGGCATTCGCGTTGCGCGGGGACACCGGCGCGACAGAGATTGCGCTCGAACTGAACGTGGGAAAAGTTCCCGTGCGATTTGAAGATGCTGCCGCCCAACCATCTTTTGGAGAGATGACCCAGATCGATCCCGCATTTGGAATACAGCACGATCGTGATGCCGTGGCGCGGGCAACCGGATTGCGCGTTGAAGATTTGGATTCATCGCTGCCCATCGAAACCGTGTCAACCGGGATCGCGTACACCATAGTTCCACTGAAATCATTGGCTGTCATTCAGAAATTGCGAGTCGACTTGAACGGCGCGGAAGAGTACATGCGGAAGACCGGGGGTAAATTCTTTTATTTCGTATCCCGCGAAACGGTAGATCCGGCGGCCCGTTTGCACGCCCGCATGCTGTTTTATAACGGCGAAGATCCCGCAACCGGCTCCGCCGCAGGCTGCACGGCGGCCTGGATGGTGGCGCACGGTGTGGCTGAGTCCGATCAGCGCGTCCTGATCGAACAGGGCCTCGAAATGCTTCGACCGAGCCGGATTTTTGTCCGCGCGTCGCGTCGCGATAACCGGATAGTTAACGTACGTGTTGGCGGCAATGCAATTGAAGTCATGCGCGCCGAAATTTTTCTCTAATGTGTGTAGTGCAACCTATGGAAAACATTGCGCTGCACTCGCTGCGAATAAAATCAATAGCCAGGAAGTCCCATTGGCATCGGCGGCACTTTACAGTGAGCCTGCCTCCGGTTAGCATTCTCTCGCTCCGACATTCTTCATATAGAGAAAAGCTTCTGTTGGTTTTTTCGCGAGTCGCCGTGCCATCGCGCCAATGGATTGCGGAAGGCTGATGAAACCCAAGCGCACGATCCTGTGTGTCGACGACAACGAACAGTCTTTGTCCCACCGCAAAATCATGCTGGAAACCCGAGGGTACCGCGTGGCAACGTTCTCGCGCGGCGAAGAGGCCCTGACGCGATTCATGCAAGGCGGAGTTGATTTGGTTATAGCCGACATGGCAATGCCAGGCCTTGACGGACCGCAACTGATCGCGAAAATCAAAGCCCTCTCGCCGCACACTCCCGCCATCCTCATCTCCAGTAAAGTTCGCATCTACGATCACGACTCACAAGCCGACGTTTTCCTCACGAAGGGAATGTACGCGCCCGTCGATCTGTTGGAGCGCGTCAGGCTCTTGCTGATCCGAAAGCGTGGGCCCAAGCGTCTGCAGCACCGCCCTCTGCAACTACCCAACCAAATTGGCGCAGCCTAACACATAGTGGAGGACGTACGCCTGCGCCGCGCCTAACCCGGACGCGGCGTTTCCTACTTCCAGAAACGCGTTCTGTCGCACTCTCTAAACTGCCACACCTGGGCTCATCCCGTCGGCCTTCGTGTAAGATTCTTGTCAGGCATGGCCGGAGCATTCATCGAAGCAAGAGACCTGCGAAAGACATATCTCGTGGGCAAGATCGAAGTTGAAGCGCTGCGCGGCATTTCCTTCAGCGTGCAGAAGGGCGAGTTCGTTAGCGTAGTTGGGCCTTCGGGCAGCGGGAAATCCACTCTCTTCTATCTGTTAGGTGGACTCACGCGAGCGGACGGTGGCAGCGTCGTGCTCGATGGCGAGGACCTCGCCAAGCTCTCCGACGCGGAACGGACCCGCATGCGCAAGCGTAAAATCGGCTTCGTCTTTCAGAAATTCAATCTGCTGCCCACACTCGACGCGCGCTCCAACATCGAGGTCGCCCGCGAGATATCAGGCAACGGCCGTCCCGATCCAGAACACTTCAACCGCATCACCGATCTTCTCGGCCTTACGAAACGCCTGGGACACCGTCCGTCAGAGCTTTCCGGAGGCGAGCAGCAGCGCGTCGCATTAGCTCGCGCGCTGATAAACCGGCCAACGGTCGTGCTTGCCGACGAACCGACGGGCAACCTTGATTCCAAGAATTCTGATATCGTGCTCGGCATGCTACGGCTCTCGAACCAGGAACTGGGCCAGACCGTGCTGATGATTACGCATAACCCCGAAGCGGCAAAGTACGGCGACCGCATCATCCACATGCGCGATGGCCAAATCGTAAGGCCTGAGGATGATCCGCAGTGGGGATCGCACTAGCGGCGCCGGTTTCAAACAGCAGCCTCCTCGATTAAGAAACGGCACTTCTTCGCGTTCTTAGCGGAATTTCCATGGCTATTTTTGCGTATAAAAGCCTCGATCGCAAAGGGCGTCGAGAAAGAGCCTACCGGCACACACGACTGCAAGCCGCGGTGTTATCCTAAGAATTCCTATCCTGTGACGAGGGCTGTAACCTTTCATGTCTGATCCAGCGACTTCCAAAGCAGAAACTCCTGACACCCAACCAGTTCCCGAATCCGCAGAGAACTTCGGCGACATTCTTTCTCAATACCAGAAGAGTCACTCCCGCAAAACAGAAGGTAGCCGGCAACTGCAGGCGACCGTGATTGCGGTAAACGCCGAGTCGGTGTTCTTCGATATCGGATACAAGTCCGAAGGCATCCTTCCGCTCGCGGCCCTGCAAGGCGAGACTCTGAACCCCGGCGACAAGGCCCTGGTCACGGTCAAGGGACGCGATCTGGACGGCTATTACGAACTCTCCCGCTTCAAAGTCGAACGCCCGATGGATTGGACGGCCCTGGAGAAGTCGTTCGCCGGTAAGACGACCATTCTGGGCACAGTGACAGGACTCATTAAAGGCGGCTTCAGTGTCGATGTCGGCGTGCGGGCGTTTATGCCGGCCTCGCGTAGTGGAGTTCGCGATGCTGCCGAAATGGAGAACCTGGTTGGTCAGGAAATCCGCTGCCGCATTATCAAGCTCGATGTCACGGATGAAGATGTTGTCGTCGACCGCCGCGCGGTGGCCGAGGAGGAAGAACGCTCCGCTAAAGACAGACTCTATTCGCAGATCAAAGAAGGTGAGACCGTGAGCGGCACCGTCCGCACGCTTACCGATTACGGCGCATTCGTCGATCTGGGCGGGATGGACGCATTGCTGCACGTAAGCGACATTGCCTGGGGCCGCGTCAATAAACCGGTGGACGTGCTCACCGTGGGTCAGTCCATTGAGGTAAAGGTTCTCAAGGTTGCTTCGGAAGGCGACAAGCGTCGCATCTCCGTCGGCCTTAAACAACTGCAACCGCATCCCTGGGACGCTGTATCCGCAAACTTCAAGCCTGGCGAGCGCGTGCGCGGCACCGTTACGCGCCTGATGGAGTTCGGAGCGTTCGTAGAACTGGAGCCCGGCATCGAGGGCCTGATTCATATTTCGGAGATGTCCTGGTCCAAGGGCAAGATCAGAAAAGCCAGTGACATCGTGAAACCGGGCGAGGTGGTTGAAGTCATCATCCTGCAGGTGAACCCTGCAGAACACCGCATCTCCCTCGGGCTCAAGCAGGCTTTAGGCGATCCCTGGGCTGATGTGGCGGAGCGCTTTCAGGTTGGTTCCGCAATAGAAGGGCCGGTCACCAACATGACCAAGTTCGGCGCTTTCGTACAGCTCTCGGAAGGAATCGAAGGCATGATTCACGTCAGCGACATCAGCGCCGAAAAGCGAATCAACCAGCCCCAAGACGTACTGCGCGTGGGAGAAATCGTCAAAGCGCAGGTGCTCGCCATCGATGTCGAGAAGCGCCAGATACGGCTCGGCATGAAGCAACTGGTCCCGACCGGATTGGATGAATATATCGCTGAGCACAACGAGGGTGACGTGGTTACGGGCCGCCTGATGGACGATTCCGGCGGAAACGCGCGCGTGGAACTCGGCGACGGTATTCATGCCACGTGCAAAGTTAAGGCAGCAGCTCCAACGGTGCCTGAAACTCCGAAGGAGTCGAAGGCGGACCTTTCTTCTCTGACTTCCATGCTGCAGGCACGCTGGAAGAGCGGCTCCGGCGGTCCGGCGAAAACCGAATCGGTTCGCTCAGGACAGGTTCGTAGCTTTCGAATCGCGAAGCTCGATCGCGCCGCGAAGAAAATCGAAGTGGAATTCGCGTAACGAGTTGACTGGACTCACGCAGTAGCAAGACCTGTGGAGGATTCCATGCTGCGAATCGTGCTGCTATTGGTCTTCGTAGTCGCGCTCGTCGTGTTTGTCCCGCGCCTGCTGTCCCGCTCAGCCGCTCCCGCAGAAGGAAGCAATGCTCCCGATTTCACGCTGCCCTCTGAGGAAGGCTCTGCAGTGAGCCTCAAGGACTACCGCGGGAAATGGGTCGTTCTTTATTTCTATCCCAAGGATCAGACGCCCGGTTGCTCACGGGAGGCCCACAATTTCCAGGTCGATCAGCCAAAATTTGACGAGCGCAATGCTGTCGTGCTGGGTGTGAGCCTCGACAGTGTTGACTCGCACAAAAAGTTTTGTGCCAAAGAAGGTCTGAACTTCAAGCTGCTTTCCGATACCGGTCACACAGTGACCGACTCCTATGGATCTCTCACTAATCTCGGGCTGGTGAAGTTCGCCGCCCGCCACACCTTCCTGATTGACCCGGCAGGAAAAGTCGCGAAGGCCTACACCGCGGTTGATCCCCTCAAACACAGCGTAGAAGTTCTGGCCGAACTAGATCGGTTGCAGAAGAAGCTGCCGGCAGCGCCATAGATTCGTGGCCGATGCGTCGTCCGCCCTCGCGAGATTACAAACGGCGATTACAAAACAACGTAAACTATCAGCGTGGCAACTTCAGCCAGAAATGACGTCCGCGACGGCAGCCGCACTACGCAATACCGGTTCCCACCCGGCTTCCGCACAAATCTCATCTGGTTTGCACTTCGCAAGCTCCGCCCGGCTAATCCAATCCTCCTCTTTCAGCATCTCGCGGATCAATATGGCGACATCGCTCACTACAAGATCGGATGGCACCACATCCTATTTTTGAATCATCCCGACTATATCCGCGAAGTGATCGTGGTGCAGAACGACAAGTTCATCAAAGAGCGCACTGTACAGCGCACAAAAATGCTGCTCGGCGAGGGCATGATCACCAGCGAAGGGGCTCAACACCGCTCCCAGCGGCAGGTGGCTCAAGCGGCATTTCATCGCCAACGCATTCCGGCATACGCAGGCATGATGGTTGAGGAGGCAGTCCGCTTGCGCGACCGTTGGCGGTCGAGCGAGCAGCGCGATATCGCCGCCGACATGATGCATCTCACGATCAACGTCGTCGCCCAAACCTTGTTCGCTACCGATCTCCGCGATGAGGTGGACGAGCTCACCAGTGCCGTCAATCGCATTATGGGACTCTACAATTTCATTATCATGCTGCCCGGCGCGGAGTTGCTGGTTCACGTGCGGCCGCCAGGCCTGGCCGCATTGGTTCGCGCGCGCAAGCGTATCGACGCGGTCGTCTATCGCATGATCGCTGCGCACCGTCAGCGCGGCTCGCAAGGCGGCAGTCTGCTCGATTTGATGCTGGCCGCCTCGCCCGATCAAAGTCCCGCCTCAGAAAAGTCGCTGCGAGATCAGGTCATCACGATCTTTCTCGCCGGTTACGAGACCGTGGCCAACGCGCTCTCCTGGACATGGTATCTGCTCTCGCAGAATCCTGAGTGCGAACGCCGCTTTCATCTCGAAATTGACCGCGAGTTGGAAGGCCGTTTACCGGCCTATGAAGACGTTCCTCGCCTGCGTTATGTGGAGATGGTTCTGGCGGAGTCCATGCGGCTTTATCCGCCGGCCTGGGCCATGGGCCGCTATGCGCTCTCTGATTTTCAACTCGGAGATTTTTTCTTGCCTGCGAAGACAACGGTGCTCATGAGCCAGTTCGTCACCCATCGCGATGCCCGGTTCTTTCCCGATCCCTTGCGCTTCGATCCTGAACGCTTCACGCCCGAAGCTCGATCGCGGCGAACGAAACTCACGTATTTCCCCTTCGGCGCCGGAGCGCGGCAATGCATCGGTGAATCATTTGCCTGGATGGAAGGAGTGCTGTTGCTGGCAACTCTGGCGCAGCGCTGGAAGCTGAAGCTCGTTCCAGGACACCGCGTCGAACCAGAGCCGCTGATTACATTGCGGCCGAAGTACGGCATGCGAATGCAACTGGAATTGCGCGAACCGTTAGCGCAGGCCTGACACCGAAGCTACTTTTCCCCTAGATACATTTCGGCAACATGCTGCGTAATCTTTCCCGGTTCCGCAGCTTCCAGATTCGAGAGCGCAACTACGGTCAGCTGGTCGTCCACATAACGATCAATGGCCGTTTCAAATCCCTGCCAGGAGCCATCGTGGTGAATGCAACGGTGCCCGCTCCTCTCGTCAATAAACCAGCCAAAACCGTAGTGACCTTTATTGGGCTCGCCGTTCTTCAGCTTTATGGGAGTCCACATCAGGTCAAGACTTGACCGTCTCAGAAGTTTTTCCGTGTACAGGGCGGCGTCCCACTTCTCCAGATCGAGAATGGAAAAGTAAAGGCTGCCATCAGCCGTGGTGTTCACCATGGGCGCTATCCACTCCTGATTTTTCAACTCGCCTTTCACCAAGCGGTAGCCCGCAGCTCGATTGGGAACAATATCGGCTTCGCTGATAATCCGCGTTGACTTCATGCCCAGCGGCTGAAAGATTTTCTGCTGCAGAAAATCGCCATAAAACTCGCCCGTCACGCGATGAATCAGTATGCCGAGTGTCACGTATCCGAAATTGCTGTACGCCCAACTCGTCCCCGGAGGATAGGCGAGAGGAATGCTCTCGATCAGTTTAAGTTCTTCGGCTTCCGTCCAGTCCTTGCGGAAATCGAAGTCTTTGGGATAATCGCCAAAGCCAGCCGTATGACTGAGCAATTCCCGTACGGTCACGTCTTTCCAGGCAGTGGGAGCATCCGCGAAATATTTTGTAAGAGGATCGTCGAGCCCGATCTTTCCTTCTTCGACCAGCATCACCACAGCTGTTGCGGTGAACTGCTTTCCCATGGACCCCGATTGAAAAACTGTTTCCGGTTTCACCGGCACATGCAATTCCACATTGGCTAATCCGAAGCCTTCGGCGCAAACCACTTTGCCGCCCCTTACCACGAGCAGCGCTAAACCTGGAATGTGCTGGCGTTCCATCTCCGCCTTCACATATTCCGTTACCGCAGCCGCGGTCGAGGGCTTCTGCGCCTGGGCAATAGAGATTCCGAACAAGAAGATCGGACAAACGGCGAGCGTAAAGAATCGGGGAAGCCGCATGAGCGTGGGCGGGAATTGTGACGCCATTTGCGAACCCTGAGTCTATCGGCAAGATCGCTTCGCATCAAGGCCGTCAACGCCGAATTGCACGCATGTGAAGAGCGGGCCACACATGTGTTCCTGTGCCGTCTGTATTAAAAAAGATCGGCCTAGGAACGCCCTCGAAATTGAATGATGTGCCGCCGGTCGCGTTTCGACGGCCGCCCTTGGGGCAGAACCTCAAATTCACGCATCGCTTTGCGCTCCGCCGCTGCCTTCTCTCGCAATTCGCGGCTCTCCTCAGTCTCGCGATAGAGCGTCTGCGCCACCGCCGCCGGACCACGCACCTCGCTGAGCAGCAGCACTTCAATCTGAAACTCTCCACCTTCGTTCGTCACGCGTAATTTGTCGCCCACTCGAACTTCGCGCCCGGCCTTCGCCGCTTGTCCATTGGACCGAATCCTGCCAAGTTCACAGGCGTGCTTCGCCAGTGGCCGCGTCTTGAAAAATCTCGCAGCCCAAAGCCACACATCCAT
>QIAK01000079.1:33830-35459 GCA_003225515.1 Acidobacteriota bacterium
TAGTCCCATCTCCGCCCGACGATACTCCAAGTAGAATTGCTGCTCGCGCGCGTCCGGGTGCTGGCCGCCATTCAATGTCTCACCTAACCTCAGAACATCGTGTGCTGAGACCTGCCTCGGCCCATTCCCTCATTCTGACGGATGACTCGCTACTCCTCTACGCCATCTTCCTCGGCTTGGGCTCTTTTTTTGTCGCACTGCTGTCTTACAACTTCGTCGACATTGATCTCTGGCATGAACTCGCCCTGATTCGCGAAAGCCTTTCGGCGGGACGTCTCTTGACAGCGGACCCCTATGCCTACACACCTACAATCCGCCCATGGATCGATCACGAGTGGGGCGCGGGGGCAATCGCCTATTTTGCGATCCATTGGCTGGGAAGCGGCGCTCTCCTGATTCTGAAGTTCTCACTCGCACTGGGTTGCGGCTATTGTTGCTTGCGATGTGCCCGGCTGGGGGGCGCCGACTATCGAATATCAGGTGCATGTGCCCCTCTGGCCATCGCGTTATCTTACCTGGGCTTCTTCACGCTCATTCGCGCACAGGCGTATTCATTCTTCTTTACTGCTTTACTCCTTCTGCTCTTGCAGATGGATGACAGGGGATCGCGAAAGTGGATCATTCCATGGTTTGCCATCTTTCCCATTTGGCTCAATGTTCATGGCGGCTTTGTGGTTGGGTTAGGCCTGCTCAGCCTGCATTGCCTCGAAGCCATGCTTCTTAGAAAATCTTTTCGCCATCTCCTGCTCGTGCTGATAGCAATGTGTCTGGAAATATTTCTTAATCCCTACGGAAGAGCGTATGTGGGTTACTTGGCTCGCGCTCTCACGATGGCGCGCCCTTATAGCGCTGAATGGAATCCGGTGTGGGAGCTCGGTTCTTACCGAACCATCGTCTTCGTTGTCGCCGTGTTGATCGCGTTTTTCGTGCTCGCCTCGAGAGGGATACGAGGCCTGCCTGGTATTCTTCCGCTCAGTGCAACGCTGTTTGAAGCGACGCTTCACCGGAAGCTGCTTCCTTTCTTTGCAATCGCCTGGCTATGCTACATCCCGCCAGCTTTACAGGAAACGGCAGCCGGCGCATGGCTTTTACGGTTCACTCATCGCCGGCGTAACTTCTGGCTCGCGGCCTGGGTCATGCTTGCTTGTATCTCTGTCGCTGGGGCGGTTCGTCACAAGTTCTGGCAGATTTCCGTGCCGCAGCCTATTTACCCCGTGGGACCGGTGGATTACCTCGCCGAGCAGAAATTTCACGGCAACATCCTTGTTCCATTTCGGCTTGGTTCTTACGTTTCCTGGAAACTGTTCCCGAACTGCAAGGTTTCCCTGGACAGCCGTTACGAGGAGGTCTACCCAGACAATGTCGTCCGCGATGTCTTCAATTTCTATGATGCCCAACCCGATTGGCATTCCACTCTAACCAAAGATCCAACCGACCTCGTACTCGTGCCTAAAGATGTGCCTCTGCAGAAAAAAATGCGCGAGAGTAACTGGCCGAGAATCTATGTCGATCAGCAATTCGAACTGTATGCCAAGCCGGGCAGCGCAATACCTGTCGTGGACCGCAGTTCTTATTCCTTCGTAGGCGTTTTCCCGTGAGTTCGCAAAAAGAACGGAACGCTGAGCACGA
>QIAK01000068.1 GCA_003225515.1 Acidobacteriota bacterium
GGCTTCCATGGGCATGTAATGTATTTTTCCATCCATGTTGATGAGAGGATTGTGGCCCTCCGCAGGAGGGAAGTTATCTTCTGCATTGATCACGTCGGTCGGCCAGCTTGCCGGCTCGCAGATGCGACCCTGATTGCGGCGGCTCTGATAGAAGGCCTGATTCATCACCACGATGCAGTCTGGACTGATGGATTTAATCAGCCGGTAGAGTTCCCATCGCTGTTCCTGCGTAATCTTCCAGGTGATATCCAGCAATTGATAGAAGGGTTTGCGATAGCGAGTGTGGAGCTCGGTCAATTGCCGCTTGATTAGCTTGTAGTATGCGTCGGGGACCTGCGAGTCCCAGTCGAACTTTCCTTCGTTGTGAGGATCGAGAATGCAATAGTAGAAGCCGGGGCGTATTCCATACTCTCGGCAAGCCGCCATAAACGCCGCTACTACGTCTGTCTTGTTGCCGCTGGCGGCGACGTCGTAATCGTAACCTTCGGAATCCCACAGGCAGAATCCGGACATGTGTTTCGCGGTGAGAACCGCGTACCGTGCCCCCAATTCGTGGGCGACGCGAATCCACTGCCGCACATCCAGATGGGTGGGATTGTACGTACTTGCCGGCACTCCGCCCGTCTCATAATCATTACCGGTGAAGGTATTCATACTGAAGTGATAGGAGACGCCAAACTGTAATTTTTCGAACTCCGCCAGGACGGGGGTGCGGCGCACGGCCGGCTCGACCGTTTCGCTTGCAGACAAACGTTCGACAAGCGGAGCGGCGAGCGAGGCTCCGGCAAGTATTGCCGCTCGGGATAATAGCTGTCGACGATTCATCATGTTTGCAGAGTTGCTGTCAGCTGCTAACAATCTCTTGTTTGGGCGGCGCGGGTGCACCTTGCAGAAATCCTGCGCGGCCAATGACCAGCCACGAGCAGGTGCAAGCGATTGCCACCGCCGCACCCGAGCCGAGTGCAGCCATCCATCCAAAATGCTTCACGATCACCGGCACAAGGGAGGTGGAGATAATCCCTCCGAAAATTCCTGCGGTATTCATGATCCCCGAAGAAGCGCCCGCATCCTCACCCGAGATGTGCAGCGCTGTGGCCCAGAACGCCGGTTCCGCAAAATAAAGAAATCCAACGCTCAGGCATAATGCAGCTACTGACAAAATGCGACTTTCGGATCGTGCGGCCGCAAATAGCAACACCCCCGAAATTCCGTAGCCGATCATTATCACCGTTCTGGCTCCTGTAATCGAACCCTTTCTGGCTGCGATTCGATCACACAGTGCGCCCCCTAATGGAGTGCAGACGAACGCGGTCAGCCAGGGCAATGCAGCGACGATTCCTCCATTCAGCATAGTAAAGCCGCGGACTTCGACCAGATAGATATAGAGCCAGAACACGAATATGAATAACACGTACCCTTCGCACGTGTAGCTTAATGCCAGCCAAAGCATATTGCGATTCATCAGCAGCTTGCTTATCGCCATCGGACGGGCCGAAGCCAGTCGGCTTTGGTCCCCTTGGATGAGTGCCAACTCTGACGCGCTTACCCATTTGTGCTCTGCCGGATTGTCGGTGACGGTTAAACGCCAAACTAGAGCCAGCACCAAAGCGACGAGAGATGTAATGTAAAACGATGCGCGCCACCCAACCCGTACCATTAGCCATGAAACCAGAGGCGAAGCAACCGCCGCAGAGATTGAAGCTCCGGCAATCATGATGGAGTTTCCGAACCCACGTTCCGCAACAGGCGTCCAGTTGCGAATGGCACGGGCTCCTACAGGAAAAGTAGCCGCTTCCGCAGCCCCGAGTAAAAAGCGCAGGATCAGCAGGGAGGCCATCACGGCAATGCTGCCAGTAAATACGGAGCCGGGCAGCCAACCCGTGAGTACGGACGCAACAAACCAGAGTATCGCCGCGATCGTGAGCGTCAGCCTCGGACCGTAAACGTCGCCGGCTTTTCCGGCGGGGACCTGAAAGATGGCGTAACCCCACAGAAAGCTGCTGAACACCTGGCCCATCTCCATCTTGCTTAGAGATAAATCCGGCATCATCGCGGCTGCGGCCACGGAGATGTTCATCCTTTCGAGGTAGCTGACGAATGCAAATGCGCCCACCATTACCGCTACGAACCGTCGGAAGGAGATCTGCCCCCGTTTTTTCATATCGCTTGTCTTCATATGGAATGAGAGAGCATCTCGATGCTGGCCTCGCACCGCATGCGCATCACCAGGAATAAATGCCAGGAAACCGACTCTCGCTCGTGTTCAGGCATCACGGGGATGCCGCATTCATTTACGCTTCATTGATCCGGCTACTTGCGTCATATTGTTGTTCATAATATGCTTGTAGTACAGAGTTGGTTTTGTTTTTGGGTTCTCCTCTGGATTCGAAAAATATCCTACGCCCCTGACGTGGATTCCATCGGTTTACGCCCACCAGAAGAAGTTGACCTCCTGAGAGGGATGTCCCCGCGAACTTCGAGCTGGTCAGCGTAGGAAGATCCGGTTTCAGACCCAGAGAAATTGATCAAACGCGACCTCCTCATAAATCCATCTTAGGAACATTGTGAATGAAAACTTTAAGCCTTTTTACATGTCTTTTTTTAGCCGTGGGATTCGCTGTCCCGGCCAACGCTCAAATGTTTTATGACAACAGCGCAAGGCAGAATTTTGTTGGACCCTACAGCAGCACGGATGAGATTGCAGATGATACTCCGTTCACCGGGACCCAACACGTTGCGTCTTTCACCTTCGAGTACTCGAATACGAACAGTACGCCGATCAACGCGACCGTTAGGTTCTATAACGTCGATTCATCAACTGGACGCGTAGGCTCGCTGGTTGCGACTATCCCGGTGAGTAACCTTCCTGCGGGGCAGTTTCAACTCTTTACGGTAAATCTGGATCCTTCTCAGCAATTCGACTGGACCGCAATGTCAGGGATCTATGGTGTACAGAGCGTCTCGGGCGGATTTTTCAGCCTCCAATTCAGTGGGGGTGCTGACTTTCAGCAGGGTTGGTACGAAGCCGCGGGCGCGAGCCTGGACGGGTTTGTGGACGTCACCACGGGACAGTTCCTGAACTTCGGGCAGGACATCAATGCGTCTTTCTACTTGCAAATCAGCGGGGCACCGACGGCTTCCACGCTTTCTTCAATCTCGGTGCACCCACAGTTGGTGAAGGGAGGGCAGAGTACGACTGCCACTGTTTCGCTGACAGCGCCCGCTCCAGCCGGAGGCCTATTGGTGAAATTGATGAGTAACAAGCCTACTATTGCGCGATCCCCCGCCAGCGTCACCATCCCAGCAGGCGCCACTTCGGCAACTGTGACGGTAAATACGCGAGCTGTAAGCACAGCTACCAACGTGATCATCTCGGCGGCCGCTAACGGGGCTCTCAAGACAGTCACCCTCGGCGTGAAGCCTTAGCATGGGCCTGTTTCGGAAGGGTGGTCTTGTCCGGCCACTCTTCCAGAAACTCTTCTCTGGTTCAGCTTGTCAGGCTTCTTCGCGACCGCAAAAATACTGCGCTTTCTGCCTGGAGGATTTACTCGGCTCGAAGCGAACTTCGGCGACTGGACTAGGTTTTGCGACTGCAGCAATCACCGCGCTCTTTCGCCGCCGCCACAATCAAAGTTGCAAAGGTACCTGAAAAGGGCAGCATAACGCGGGAAGAAGCTCGCATCCCTTCCATCGAACTCGGACTTGAGACGGCTGGTTCTCGGGACAACATCCGAGCATTCAAGATTTTGTTTGCAGCGCGTCCCGAAGCCTGCTGACGTCCTCTTCGAGAACGAGGCAGCGCTGGTACTCGTGGCCTTCGACCGCCCCCATTGCGACTTGAGGGTTGCGATACTGCATGGGGCTAGGAACGCAAGTTCGCAATCCTACATGAATTTCTTTGACTCCCGTGTGATCGACGAGACGGCGCGCATTCTCCGGCTTGATGCCGCTGCCCGCCATGACGGCTATTCTGCTCTCAGCCCTCTTCACAAGTTGCTGGAGCGTGTCTTGCCCCTGCAGGGAATTGGGTTGACCTCCGGAAGTAAGCACGCGGTCCACGCCTGCGGCGCAAATATCTTCGAGGGCGCGAAACAGATCGGCGCTCATATCGAACGCGCGATGAAAAGTTACAGCGAGCGGGCGTGCCTCTTCCACTAACTGGCGCGTGCGGGCCATGTCGACATTTCCGTTGACGTCCAAGATGCCGAAAACGATCGCACTGGCGCCCATTCGCTTGACCATGGCGATGTCGCGGCGCATGGTTTCGAACTCAGGCCGGTCGTAGCAGAAGTCGCCGCCTCGCGGGCGAATCATGACGGCGAGTTCCAGCGAAACGGCGGCCCGCGTCATTTCTATCAGTCCGGTGCTGGGTGTGATTCCCCCTTCGAGGAGGCTGCCGCAAAGTTCCACGCGATCGGCTCCGCCGCGCTGCGCGGCTACAGCGGAGGCGACAGAATCGGCGCAGACTTCGATTACTACATGGGGGTTGTTGTCCGTCATCAACTGTCAGCCATTCACCAGTAACTGTAATTGACAGCTTTCATCCGGCAAATGCGATGACCAGCTTATGCGATACCGAGTTGTTTCTGAATTTGCTCCAGCGGGACTCCTTTGGTTTCGGGAACCATAGTTTTTACCCAAAGGAGTTGGAGGACCATCATGCCGGTAAAAAATGAGAAGACGTAGCCCGGCGGGAACGAGGCGACCATCCGGGGAAAGA